>JAAYFZ010000201.1 GCA_012727965.1 Clostridiaceae bacterium | reverse complement strand
TGTCTGCCATACTTGCTACATGACTTCCACGTGCAGCTTCATGCGCTATCAGTTCAAAATCGATTCTTCGCTTGATTACATCAGCCTGGGCTACTTGAACTTCAACAGCATCTCCAAGGTGCAGCTGTTTGCCACTCTGATAGTTGACTGCACAGAGTCGCTCTTCAATATAATCGTAATAACCGTCAAGGCTTCTGTAAGGCACCATACCTTCTACAGTGTTTTCCAACTGCACGAAGAAGCCAGCCGGATTGAAACCGGAGATGACGCCTTTGAAATGCATACCAAGATGTTGGCCTAAATATTCTGCTGCTTTCTGATCAACTGAGTCTCTCTCTGCCTGCATGGAAGTGCGCTCCATGTCTGAGCTATGCTCACTGACGCTATCAGCTAATGCCATCCAGCGTTTTCGCGGCACATCATTTTGCAGCCAGGCTTTGAGCACGCGATGTGCGAATAGATCAGGGTAGCGGCGGATCGGCGAAGTGAAATGACAGTAATTAGTCGAAGCCAGACCGAAATGACCCAGGTTTTCTGGAGAATAACGAGCTTTTGCCAGCGACCGGAGAAGAAGCTGTGATAATGTCAGTCCAAATGGTTCCTGCTTAACTTTTTCCAATGCAGTTGCCAGCATAGCTGGGGTCGGTTTGCCGCGCAGTTTGAGCTGTACGCCGAACAAATTAGCTAGACGGACAAATTTATCAAGCTTATCAGGATCGGGCAATTCATGTACACGGTATGTAAAAGGCAGATTAGCTTCTACTGCCTTCATCGCGACAAATTCATTGGCAGCGATCATAAAGGATTCAATAATACCGTTGGCATAGCTGATTGGATAAGCATAAATATCGGTAGGCTTGCCTTCAGTATCTAGTTCGACATGTGTTTCAGGGAACTCGAAATCAATTGAGCCGCGAGCTTTTCTCAGAGCTGCAATCTTGTCAGCAAGTATTTTCATGCTTTTCAGGTCATCAAGGAAGCCGAGATAGCGATCAGGAAGGACTTCATCTGTTTCAAGAGCCTGAAATACCTCTTTGTATGATGTTCTGGCCTTGCTCTTGATGACGCTCTCACAGAGCTCGCCGCTCAGCATGTTTCCTTGTTTGTCGAATTCCATGATCGCGCTAAGGGTCATCCGGTCAACATCTGGATTAAGACTGCAAATACCATTTGAGAGACGGGGCGGCAGCATTGGCAACACTCTGTCAGACAAATAGACACTGGTACCACGCTCGCGCGCCTCTTTGTCCAGTATGCTGTTTTCTCTAACATAATGAGTTACATCAGCGATATGTACTCCAAGCTTAAATCCGGAAGCTATAACTTCAATGTCTACAGCATCGTCAAGATCCCGGGCATCCTCACCGTCAATTGTGATCGTTCTCAGAGCACGCAGATCGCGGCGTCCTCTGGCAATTTCTGCCTTGACATCTTCTGTATCTGGATCGACACCAAACTTATCGGCTTCTGTCAGAACCTTGGCTGGAAATTTTTCCGAGAGACCATAATGACGAATTATACCCAGAATTGCGATGTCTGGGTTACCCGGATCTCCGAGCACTTCTGTAATTTCGCCGACAGCGCCTAGTCCGTCAGGGCCTGGTTCAGCAGTTAATTTAGCTACGGCCTTCATGCCAAATGGTGCGCCATGAAGATTTCTGGCTGGTATAAAAAGCTCACGACCTACAAGCTGATCCGGGCGATCCAGAATCAGCAGCGCATCGCGGCCGGTTTGTTTTAGTATTCCTACATAATTTTGCATAAACAGTTTCCTCCTGTTTCTATGATATCATTTCATCTTGATTCGGAAACAGCTTATTTACTCCTGTTTCGGTTTGAACGCGACAAAACGCCTGTACACAGACAACTGTGTCAGGCGTCATCGAGTTATTACTATATATTTCAAAGGTGCTTCTATCTTGATCTGCGTATATCAGGCTCCACGACCGGTCAGAATATAGAGCGCAATCGTAAATCCAGCAAATGCTAAAGCGACAAAAGAAGTCAGCTTCTTGAGCATGGAGTCAAGTGTGCGTGCCTTAGTCTTGCCGAAGAATGTATCTGCACCACCGCCGATGGCACCAAGACCCTTGGAATTGCCTTCCTGAAAAATAACCAGGAATATAAGTCCCAGGCAGAACAGGATATCTACGATCGCTATAATGATAGTTGCTGTTTCCATGATATTACCTCCGTTGCAAACACGTGCAAATTATATTAACACAGCTTCATCTATAAATCAACAGTATGTACAGGTAGTTAATTGCTTTTGCCGATATTACCAAACAGCTTAATTATCTCGGCTGTGGCGAAGGGTATCAGCGACAATGGCGCGATTACTACCCAGTCAGCCAGACCAAGTCCCTGTGTCGAGAAAATCGGCTGTAAAAATGGGATGTAGACTACAGCAAAGAGCATAACAAGCGAGAACAGGAAGGCTTTTACCAGTGTTCTATTACTGAGCAGGCCAAGTTTAAAAATGCTGATGCGTTCAGACCTGGCGCTGAATGACCTGAAGAGTTCTGCCAATATCAAAGTTGTAAAAGCATAGGTTCTGCCCATCGTCAGCATTTCTTCGCCAAGATCAGCGAAGCCGCCTTTGCCAATTATAAATGAAATGAAGACGCTGATAAAAATCGCCAGACTCTGGCTGATGATAACATAAGCCATTGGTCGATTAAGAATAGGCTCTGATGGACTGCGTGGTTTTTGCTGCATAATGTCCGGTTCGCCTTTTTCCTGGCCGAGTGCCAATGCCGGGAAGCTGTCCGTGATCAGATTGAGCCATAACAACTGTATTGGCAGGAGCGGTATGCTCTTGGGGCCGAGGATCAGCGATGTCAGGGCAATAATAAGAATCTCGCCAACATTGCAGGAGAGCAGAAAACCGACAAACTTTCTGATATTGCTATAGATGATCCTGCCTTCTCTGACGGCATCGACAATGGTCGCAAAATTATCATCTGTCAGGATCATGTCCGCTGTGTTCTTGGCTACTTCCGTGCCGGTGATACCCATAGCCACGCCGATATCTGCACTCTTAAGGGCCATGGCGTCGTTGACACCGTCTCCGGTCATCGACGCGATATGACCATTGTTCCGCAGAGCAGTTACGATCTTAACCTTATGCTCAGGGGAGACTCTGGCATAAACAGCTGTATGCTCTACAGCTGTTTTCATATCCTGATCGCTCATCTTCTCAAGCTCCGCGCCTGTCAGAACCTGGTCACCAGGCTGCATCAGGCCGAGGTCAGCCGCAATCGCGGCAGCCGTATCAGGGTAGTCACCCGTGATCATTACAGGCCGTATGCCGGCCTGACGACAAAGCACTACAGCATCTCTTGCTTCCGGGCGTCCTGGATCAATCATGCCACTGAGACCGATTAAGATCATATTTTGTTCGGCAGGGAGCGCATCAATTTTCGTGCTCTCAAACTCGGCAACTGATATTTCGGTATAGGCATAAGCGAGTACGCGCAGGGCTTGTACAGCCATTTCAGAATTTTTGGCGGCGATATCGGCTCTTAATTGATCGGTCAGCTCGATTTTTTCGTTATCTTGCAATACATGGGTACAGCGAGCCAGAACAATATCAGGTGCACCTTTTGTCAGGGCCGCGATCTTGCCCTCAAACAAAGCACTGTGGAAGCTAGTCATCATTTTACGATCAGAATCAAATGGCCAGTCAGCAACGCGTGGATAGCTTGCTTGCAGCTCATCTTGATCAATACGTGCTTTTGCAGCCACTACCAAGAGTGCGCCTTCTGTCGGATCTCCGATAATTTTGTTTTCGCCATTTTCATTATTTGACACAACAGCCTCATTGCAGAGACTTGCTGTTTTCAGTAACATCTCAAGGGGCTCATGTCTGTCATCATTATCATCATTGCCAAAATCTACAGGCTCTTCATGTCCATCAGCAACAACATCGCCATTATAGTTATACCCGATACCATCAACCTGGTAAGCTTGTCCGAGTGTATATAATCTGGTAACAGTCATTTCATTTTGTGTTAAAGTACCGGTTTTATCAGAACAAATAATATCAACACAACCAAGAGTTTCTACTGCCAGCAGTCGCTTAACAATAGCGTTGCGTTCTGCCATTCTTCTCATACCCAGTGCCAGTACGATCGTCACGACTGCAGGCAAGCCTTCAGGGATAGCCGCAACAGCCAGACTGATGGCTGTCATGATCATCGCTGTGGGATCACCACCCTGGATCAGGCCTTGAGCAAGTATGACCACACAGACCGCTACACATATGATACCGAGCCATTTGCCAAGTTGATTCAGACTCTTCTGAAGCGGCGTCGGATCATCTTCAATATCCTGCAAACGATCAGAGATCTTTCCGATTTCTGTATAAGAACCAGTCGCGCAGACGATACCGCGGGCACGACCATAAGTAATCGCAGTGCTCATAAAAAGCATATTGACACGATCACCAAGACCAGCATCAGATGCCAGTACCTCATCTGCTTTTTTCTCAACGGCAACTGACTCGCCGGTCAGTGAAGCCTCTTCAACCTTAAGTGATTGACTCTCGATCAGTCGGATATCTGCCGGAACCAGATCACCGGCTTCGATCAGAACGATGTCACCAGGGACTGTTTCGGTCGAATCTATTTCCTGAATCTGTCCATCGCGCAGGACACGAGCATGTGGAGAAGACATCTTCTTGAGTGCTTCGAGCGCCTTCTCTGCCCGGCCTTCCTGTACAAGTCCAAGTATGGCATTTATTACAACAATAGCCAGGATAACACCCGCCTCGACCCAATCGCCCATAAAGCCAGAAAGAATACTAGCGCCAATCAGAATCAAAACCATGACATCCTTAAACTGGGCAATAACTTTTTGCAGTAGTGTCCGGTCCTTCTTCTCTGCCAGCTCGTTTTGCCCATATTTTGATAATCTGTCCTTAACATCTGCAGCATCAAGACCGTCCGAAATAACAGTATTAAGCTGCCCGGCAGTTTCAGCAGCTGTTTTCGACCACCAGCTCTCAATTGTCTGGGCGGTCACCTCTTCATTAATGATCTGTTTATCGTCATTCATGATATCTTCTCTCCATAAAAACCAGCTCATCAAGTACAGCATCTGTAAAAGTGGAAGTCGAGCTAATGATTCTGTTTATTCATCAAAATGTATTCTTACTAAAACATTCTACAATATACCGGCAAAAGACAAAAGCAGCGATTCTTCTGATAATCAGATTAATCACTGCTTCTGTGGTGCCCAGAGCCGGAATCGAACCAGCGACACGTGGATTTTCAGTCCACTGCTCTACCAACTGAGCTATCTGGGCATATGATTGCCGGTCCTTGCGAACCGGCAATTGGCGACGCAGAAGGGGCTCGAACCCTCGACCTCCAGCGTGACAGGCTGGCATTCTAACCAACTGAACTACTGCGCCATTTATGGTGGGAACAACAGGGCTCGAACCTGTGACCCTCTGCTTGTAAG
>JAAYFZ010000004.1 GCA_012727965.1 Clostridiaceae bacterium | reverse complement strand
TACCAGACCAATCAGCAATGGTATTTGTTCTTTGTGGAGTGGACTTGATGATCATCTTGCAAAAGGACAGAATCAGAACCAAAATGCAAATGAGGGCAAGATAACTGATCATTGGGAAAAGATAACAGAACCTTTTACCAATGGGTTGGATGTTGTCGGATACAACTATATGGAAGACTTCTACGAAAGAGACCATGAACTGTTTCCGGAAAGAGTTATTTTGGGATCAGAGAATTTCCCTCAGGAAATAGGATATAGATGGCCGCTTGTTGAATCGCTTCCTTATGTAATTGGGGATTTCACCTGGACAGCCTGGGATTATATCGGCGAGGCCGGAATTGGAAAAGCTGCATATGTAAATCATGATGATCCATTGGTGAAAAAAGGTTCATGGTCATTGATGCCGCAGGGTGGCTCTCCTTATCCTTGGAGAACCGCAAATGATGCTGACTTTGATATTACAGGTCGTATGCTTCCACAGGGTGCTTATAGAAGTGTTGTTTGGGGAAGTGAGAAAACTCATTTATTCGCATTGCATCCAGATTACTATGGAAAGATTCAGATGATGACAATGTGGGGCTTCCCGGGAGTTGTGAAGAATTGGAATTACACAGATTATGAAAATGAGCCAATTGAACTGGTTGTTTTTTCAAATGCGGATGAGGTGGCAATTGTAATAAATGGAGAGCAAGTTGCGAAGCAAGCTGTCTCACAGGAAAGACCAATGCCGAATTCAGTTCGATTCGATACAGTTTTTAAGCCAGGTATTGTAGAAGCAATCAGCTATCGTGATGGAAAAGAAATCAGCAGAGATATAATGATGACTTCAAAAGCACCTGCAAGACTTCGTTTGATAGCTGAAAAGTTTGATTTGAAAGCTGATGGCCATGATCTTGTGTACGTAAATATTGATGTTATTGACGAAGACGATCGGTTGGTTACAGATGCAGCTATTGAATTGACAGCCTCTATAGAAGGTTGTGGATATCTGGCTGGTTTTGGAACAGGAAATCCTATAACAGATGAGAATTACACAGATGATAAGACTATTACGTTCCGTGGTCATGCTACTGCAATTATCCGTAGCGGCTATGAAGCCGGAACTGTTGTTTTAAAATTGAATGCAGAAGGGCTAGAACAAGTACAAAACCAATTTAACTTGTTTAAGCGGTAATAAGCGACTAATAGAATCTCCTGTATAAGGGGTTCTTCTATCTCTTCTGCTCTGATACCACAAACCACACTATTGATTAGTTTGCGCGGATCATTAAGTTTTATGAGCCTGCTCGAAGAATGTTTCGAAGCTGGTTTGTTTTTCGATCGTTATCGAGAGTACGAAAAATGCTCACTGTACTGCAAGTTACTAACGGAAAGCTCATGTCTGTTTATACTGAAGTTAATCTTTAAAACCTACTGAGCAATTGAAACCAACCATATTATGGGAGATGAAAGCCGGGAGGATCTGCAATGGGTGAATATGGCAGTTTGTTTGGATGGCTGATTATTATTGGCCTGGTTCTGACTCTTTTAAACTTTCCAGTGAAATTTGTTTACCGGAAATGGGTTTCTACGTTAGATAAAGAGTCCAAGGTCAAGGCCGTGTATTCAGGAGCGCAGAAAATCATAGTCAAGTACCATCGTTTTTTTGCTGGGTTTGCTACTTTGATGCTGATAACTCACCTGATTATTCAATTACAGTATCGCTGGCTGTCTACAACCGGTCTGATTGCCGCAATTTTACTTGTGACAAATGGATTTCTTGGCGGTTATGGACATTATATTCGTAAGAAGAAAAAATCAGCCTGGCTATACGTACATCGCTCGATCGCCGTACTGGCGACGCTGGCAATTATATTGCATATTGTGATGCGCGGACGATAAGGCTATTAGTCTATAAGGGGGCTTTACTATGAAACAAATACAAGAGTACGTGATAAATTCAAATAATCAAGCAAAAAGAAAACAGGGCCTAATTCTATTAGCCCTGATTCTTGGAACTTTACTTATTCTTACTTCCTGTACCGGCAGCTCGACAGAAGTTAGTGACAGTACCACTGCCAGCAAAACAGATAATGAGAAGGTTTTTACTCTAGCGGAACTGGCTGAGTTTGATGGACAGGACGGAAGATCAGCCTACATTGCTGTAGATGGGGTTGTCTATGATGTAACTGATATCCCACAATGGGCTGGCGGCAGTCACGCCGGCGGCGAGATCTTGGCGGGCAAAGATTATAGTGAAGAGATTCGAAGCATCTCACCTCACGGAACTAGCATGCTCAGCAGGGCAAAAAAGGTTGGTGTACTGGCTGAGGGGTAATTAGTTCAGTTAAATCATTTGTTATCCGAGCGTTGCCCGCTAATTAACTCAAGGGGCCGGATTGGTGCGATCCGGTATTATAAACGCCTATATTTTGAATAATGTAATCAGTTATCTGCTCGGGCTCAAGATCGAGTACTGCAGCAAATTCATGATAGATCAACTTTTCAGCTGACTTCAACAATTCTTTGTCAGTAATTATGAGCTGCTTGCCTTGCTGTTCAAGCTCCAGCTTATGAATATGAATGTTTTTGATAATTCTGATAATCTTTTCATGATCACCTGAAGCCAATACCTCGGTATAGGTCGTTTTGCGTTGTTTATGATCTTCAATCCATTTATCTTCAATATCCGGTATGGATTTAATGATTTGAACGATTTCATTTTTCGACAAAATCTTACGCATCGGCATTTGTTTGTGGCTAGTTGGAATATAGACATCCAGGCTGTTACCGAAAACTGGATTCAGAACATAATAGTTACGTTTTGAATCTTCTCCGAAATCTTTCTGGCAAATATCAACTATTTTATATACATCAGCTGAACCAAACACTACAAAATCACTTACAGAAAACATAATTAAAAATCTCCTAAACCTTTTCGGATACACTCTTTTGCTATTTTAAGAATTGATGAATTATCTAGCTAAATGTCATCATCAATATTTCAAATCTTTTAATTGTTCGCAGATAGCACTGTACAATTATTGAAATAGTTATCGATATGCTTTTTCGCAATATCTTGACTCTTAGATCATTCTGCACCCGGTGAAAATTGTCTGATGCAGACATGCGCATTTAATGGTGTCGTTATATCGCTTTTATGTCAGATATAAATATTTTATCATACTTTGGCGATAATTTCAATCCGACAAGGAAGCTACAGAGCACTTTGGTCAAATAATCGCTTGCAGCAACATATATAAAATTTGAACATTAACCAGTCAATCAGTTGATGTGGCTTTCGTTTTCTTTTGCCAGCGGTATCTTGTAACGCAGCATTGCGCGAGGCCGTTCAAACTGATAATGCGGTATCATATATTAGAAATAACGAATATGAGACGAATTTTCCTGTCTATATAGGTAGAAGCATACTGCAGGTAGAGGAGGAATGTATGGAGGACACTCAGATCATCGAGCTATTCTGGTCACGCAATGAGTCAGCTATTCAGGCAACCACAAATAAATACGGCCGTTTACTCCACAGCATTGCCTATCATATTCTGGCAAACCACGAAGACAGTGAAGAATGTGTCAACGATACGTGTTTCAAAGTCTGGCAAACGATACCGCCACAGAAACCCGTTTCGTTAACTGCTTATCTCGGTCGCATTGTCAGAAACCTTTCTATTAACCGCTGGCAGGAGAAGCATGCCCAGAAACGTTTTGGCGATACGGAAATACTACTTTCCGAGTTAGGTGAATGTATTCCCTCAAATGAGACCGTGGAGCAGGAAGCTGATGCGCACGAGCTAGCAGAGTTCATCAGCGAGTGGCTGACCGTACAGTCACAAGACAACCGTATTCTGTTCCTGCGCCGCTATTGGTTTGGAGATTCAGTTAAGTCCCTTTCCCTTCAGACCGGAATAGCAGCAAACAAGTTGGCGGGACGGCTGTTCCGTTTAAGGCAAGACTTGAAAAGCGCTATGGAGAAGGAAGGAATAAGACCATGAAAGAGAGAAAAATTTTTGATGCGATAACTAATGTTCGCGAAGACTTAATCGAAGAAGCAGCAAATATTAAACTCAAGAAGAACAAGCAAATATGGCAGAGAGCCGCAGTTCTGGCAGCCTGCGCCGTCCTGGTACTCGCAGTCGTTCTACTAGCTACTATACTGGGAAAAGACGACAAACAGATGGGAAAAGACGACAAACAGACAGGTCCTTTACTCAATGTGGTGTATCCGGAGGTCTATGCCTTCGATGATTATGATACAAGGATGACCATCAGAGACCAGAACCCGGTCGATGACACGTTTATTGAAGCAATCAATGATTTTTCCTACAGGACCGCAGCACAGCTACTGTCTGATGACGGACTCAACAAAAGCTACTCCCCTCTTTCTCTCTACTATGCACTATCGCTGGCAGCCTCTGGAGCAAGAGAGGACACTGCAGCTGAATTGCTTGATGTGCTCGGCGTGAAGGATACCGAAACATTGACGCAGCAATGCGGCAATCTATATCGCATGCTCTATTATGAAAATGAAATAGGCAAACTTAAAATAGCCAATTCCATCTGGCTGGATAATGATTATCTTGGACAACCGGTTAAGTTTGAGGACTCCTTCGTCAAACAGGCTGCAGATGATTTTTATGCAAGCTCACATCATGTCGACTTCGCCCAGGCTGATACCGGGAAGCAAATGGCAGCCTGGATCGCCGAACAGACCCAGGGAACCTTAAGTCCTGAAATCGATACTGATCCGGAACAAATTCTCGCGATCATCAACACCATCTATTTTTACGATCAGTGGATTGACAAGTTCTCTAAGGATAAAACGGCTGAGGATATCTTCTATCTGGCTGATGGCAGCGAAGCAAAAAGTGATTTTATGAATCAGACTTACGATACAGCTGGCTTCAGCAGAGGCACAAATTTCACTCGTGCCGGTCTGGCTTTGAAAAATTCGGCCCAAATGGTCTTCGTCCTGCCAGATCAAGGCGTATCACCATATGATCTGCTGGCATCTCCTGAACTTATGCGTCAGGCCATTGAGGGCGGCGATGCGTATAACGGTGAGGTCGTCTGGAAAATCCCCAAGTTTAATTTTGGCTCAGAATTCGAACTGAAAGAGACACTGGCCAATCTTGGTGTCGAGAGAGCCTTCCAGCAGGAGGCTGATTTCTCCGGCATCACCGACCATGCAGCCTTTATTTCCAGCATCAGACAGGAATCACACATCGCGATTGATGAGAATGGCGTAGAAGCATCGGCTTTTACAAAAATAGATTATGCCGGCGCGGCACTACCGGAAGGACGGGCTGATATGATTCTGGACCGACCATTTGTCTTCGCTGTCATTGGTAAAAACGGGAACCTGCTTTTTGTCGGTGTCTGTGAAAACCCGGCAAAATAGAGGTTATCAAGCCCGTTTGTTAACCATGGGTAACAAGGAGCACTGAAGTATCTCCTATCTTTGTTAGAATACAGATAGCAAGACATTTCGAAGCTTATTATTCCTGTAACCGCTGTTGCGGAGACAGTAATAGAGCTTTATTAGAAATACTAGGAGGTCCAATCATGAAACATACATTACCAACACTAAAATATGCATACGACGCACTAGAACCGTATATTGATGCAAAAACAATGGAGATTCATCATTCCAAACATCATCAAGCTTATATTGATAAGCTCAATAAGGCCTTGGAAGATTTTCCTGCACTAGCTCAGAAATCAATCGAGTCATTGGTTGAGAATATTGCTGATGTACCGGAATCCATACGGACAGCAGTTCGTAATAATGGAGGCGGCCATGCCAATCACACATTCTTCTGGTCGATTCTAAGACCCGCTCAAGATGGCGATAATGAGCCGTCCGGCGAACTAAGAGCCGCAATTGATAAGAAATTCGGCAGTTTCGATGCGTTCAAAACTGAATTCACCCAGGCTGCGCTCAATCAATTTGGTAGCGGCTGGGCATGGCTATTGAAGGATAAGGACGGTGCGCTATCAGTTGAGTCTTCTGCTAACCAGGTGTCTCCACTTATGGAAAATAAAATTCCGCTTATCGGCATTGATGTCTGGGAGCATGCTTATTATCTGAAATACCAGAATAGACGCCCTGAATATATTGAAGCATTCTGGTCTGTAGTCAATTGGGATGAAGCTGAGAGAATCTACAAAGACCGCGCTTAACCGTTCGAATGATTGGTATAATTCTTTCCCTTTAATCGATAATAATTAACATTAAGTCACCTTGTTTCTATTAGACAAGGTGACCTTTTTGTTCATCACTGGTTGGGATGATTTATCATACTGGTAAAAGAATGGCATAATTATGATAGAAGATAGTTCGGAAAACCTATTCTTCTGCCGATATCAGATTAACGGAAGGTTGTACATATATGCAGGTCTACAAATATGAAACTCATACCCATACCTCTCTGGTCAGCAGATGTTCTAGAATTACGCCAGAAAACCTTGTCCGCTATTATAAGAAACTTGGCTACAGCGGTGTTTTCATAACTGATCATTTTCTAAATGGCAACACAACTGTATCCAAGGAACTATCCTGGCAAGATCAGATTCATCGATTTTGTGATGGCTATGACAAGGCGTTTAAGGAAAGCCAAAAAATCGGCTTAGATGTCTTCTTCGGTCTGGAGTATTCTTACGAAGGAACAGATTTTCTAACTTACGGACTTGATAAACAGTGGCTTCTTGATCACCCTGATCTTCTTACTTTGAGTCTTGGAGAATACTGTGATCTGGTCAGAGCAGAAGGCGGAATAATTGTGCACGCACACCCCTTTCGTGAAGATTTCTATATTGATATGATTCGATTAATACCGAGAAAAGTCGATGCCATTGAAGTTTTGAACGCAGGACGTACAGATTTCGAAAATGATTGTGCCCGACAGTATGCTGATACGTATCAGCTAAAATTATTTGCAGGGACTGACACACATCATGATCAACAAACTATTCTTCATGGAATTCAACTCAAGAGACGTTTAGAAAACGAACGGGATATGATACAAGCCTTGAATTTGGGTGAAATAGAAGTCTTCAGTCAATTAATTTGACGATTATCACATCTACATTCCTC
>JAAYFZ010000200.1 GCA_012727965.1 Clostridiaceae bacterium | reverse complement strand
TGGTTCTTGGTAAGAATATCAAGTCGATCAGCTCCAGTTCAACCTTATTTGAATCTGGTGCAGATGCACAGAACAGCATCACGATCATCTTCGAAGAAGGCCCAATAGCCATGCTGTTTTCAAATGCTCTCAGTGAAACTAATCGTGAAGGCATCATATACGGCGACAAAGGCTATATGGTTATTGAAAACATTAATAACCCTGAGAAAATCAGGCTATACGATCTCGACTATAAACTAATCGAGGAGTATGAGGCTCCTGCTCAGATAACCGGTTTTGAATATGAAGTTCTGGCCTGTATCAAAGCAATCGATGAAGGAAAAACTGAATGCGAAGATATGCCGCATGCAGAGATCATCCGAATCATGAAGCTGATGGATGGACTGCGCGCTGAATGGGGCGTTCGCTATACAGAACTAGGTGAATGATCTGTCTGTAATGATGGTTAGATGTTCAATACACGATACTAAGCATAAACAGCGCCCGCGATGAAAATTGCAGCGCTGTTTATTTTACTACACATTTTGTGTCTCTAGATTAATTCGGCTGACGAAGAAGAAACACAATATCGCGCTATTTAGTCCACCATTTCATCTGCCAGCATTTGTAGTGCTGTCTGTTCGTCTACCGGCCTGCTGTATAAAAATCCCTGGATTCTATCACAACCATTTGTTGCCAGATACTCTTTTTGAACTTCGTGTTCGACACCTTCGGCCACGACCCAGTGTCCCAGTCTATGTGCCATAGATATGATATCTCCGGTAATGGCATTTCGCGGGTCGAGATACAGCAGCTTGTCGATGAAGGATTTGTCTATTTTCAGACTGTTAATATTTAGTTCTCTCTCACGAGCGAGAGACGAATAGCCGGTGCCGAAATCATCGATAGCTATTTGTATGCCAGATTTTTTCATCTCGCCCAGTATACCGTTGATTTCTTCATAGTTGACTGCAAGAATAGACTCAGTTATTTCTAGGATTATATTAGCCGGATTGACGTTCATATCCTTGATCATCTGGTAGAGTGTTTCGGTGAAATCTGAACGGAGAAGTTGAATTGCTGATATATTAATTGAAACACCAATCTGGCCGAAGCCGTTAGCTTTTAGCTTCTGCATGAAGCCAAGAGCTTGACTGATGATTTGATAGCCCAGAGGAATTATTAACTTGGTTTCCTCGGCCAGAGGAATGAACTCAAGAGGAGTGATCTGTCCGAGTTGAGAACTCTTAAGTCTGGCTAGTGCCTCGAAGCAGCAGATACGATCATTTTTCAAATCAATTATTGGTTGATAGTGAAGATAGAGCTCTACGAGTTTCTCGCCTGCTGCTACCAATGCCAACTCACGCATGATTTCATCTTCGCGGATTATTTCTTCTTCCATTATCGTATCGAAGAAACAGAAAGAAAAATCATCATGAGCAATGATAGCTTTTTCCGAAGCTATCAGCAGGCACTTGAGTAGTTTATTAACATCCGCAGCATTGTATTTTGTTATTTCAACAACACCGATACCAGCATCGATTCGCTCGATCATCAGAAGCTTCTTGAGAGTTTCTGACAGTACTGAGCAGAATTCTTCGAGTTCTTGAGTATCTTGATAATCTTTTACATAGAACGCAAACTGATTTTCGTATAGATTAAACAGCTGCCTGGAAATAGCAACATGCCTGCCAAGAGCAAGCGCGGTGCTCTTGATCAGATCAAGAGTATAATGGAAGCCAAAGATTTTATTAAGCGAGTGCAGAGAGCTGAGACTTATGCCTACCAGAGCCCGTTTACTATCGTTATCCAGCATAGAGTCTATATGCAGCAGAGATTCCAGATATCTGCGATTGTATAGTCCAGTAGAGGCATCGTGTTCGTTGTTATACTTCAGCTCGTTCTCCATGTTTTTTCGTTTAGAAATATCTTGAATCAGGCTGATATGTCTGTATTCATTTTGATCAGACAGACAGAGCGGTGCAACCACCAAATGCACCCAGACCTCACTGCCATCAGGTTTGATATAGCGTTTATCCATAGCATAAGACTCTATTTTGCCCGCCACCAGTTCCCGATAGTAAGCAATATCCTGAG
>JAAYFZ010000199.1 GCA_012727965.1 Clostridiaceae bacterium | reverse complement strand
TATCGACTGAAATATGCCTATAAACTAGGGCGCTTTCCTTTGATTCCCATTGGCAGCCTGATTTCAAAAATCCGTGCCGGGTTCTTCTGGAAGCAGGTTTCTCCTATTCAGGAACTACATAACAAACAAGGCCTGCCTGATATACCTATCCTTTTCGCGCACGGACTGAGTGATACTTATATCCCACCAGCCGCATCTGAGAAATTATTCGATGCAAAAACAGGTTATCGCGAACTTCTTCTTGTTGAAAATGCCAAGCATACAGAATCAAAATACAAAGACAGCCCGGCATATGACCAGGCTGTCTCAAGATTACTTACTGCTGCAGAGGATAAGATTATTCGATAAACTCAACATCAACCCTAACCTCAAAATATGCGGTCTTACCATCATATTCGTATTCTTCATAATTGAGAAGATAGAAGCTTGGAGGTCCACCTGGAATCTGATAGAAGGCAGTTTGGACATAGCCATACATGGTCACATCAGTTCCATCGAAGTTATCGTTTGAATATTCTTCGAAATAGCCGCCGGCCAGTATTTCAAACGGATCAAAATACAAAAAGGTCCCATCCTCTGAAGAAAGTGGATGCTCAGAATAAGCTTCCAGCGACGCAGCATCTATAAAAACATCAGTAAAATACATTTGCTGGGCTGATTCAATAATACTGTTGACTGTTTCAGTCCTGCTCTCCTCCTGGAATATATATATCTGATCAAGATTGGCAACTGATGTTGTGATATAGCCTTGGTAATGACCGGCATAATCAACCAGCTCAGCTTCAAAATCAGTAAATTCCCAGATATAGTCAGGAACTAGACCAGGCACTATCTCATCCGAGGGTGTTGTATCAGTCACTTCAGTGGTAGACTCTGTTGGCTCAGTTGTGGTCTCTGTTTCAACAGTTGTTGGCTCCGTTTCTTGAGTCGTTTGCGCAGTTCTCTCACTTTCAGTAGTTTCAGTTGAAGCAATCAGAGCCTCTGTAGTCGTTTGTCTCGTTCGTCTGGTCGTATCAGAGCTCTTATCATCACGCATTCTTCGTATAAGCATTGCTGTAGCAATTATGCCGACAATAAGCAGAACTGCTATGATAGAAATAACAATAATCAGAACCTTCTTGTTCTTGCCACGGTCTGGTGTTTGAACAGGACTATAGTTGTTTACAGGAGGTTGCTGCGGATATATGGGCGGCGGTGGCGGCGGCGGTGTATAAGCCGGCCCCTGCTGCGGCAGCTGCTGATGGCTTGCATCAGGCTGAACATTAAGGTTCCATCCTGCCGGATTCTGTCCACCGCTTTGTGGATTTTGAGCTCCAGCCGCTATATTTTTGCCACCGCAAACAGGGCAAAAAGCAGCATCATCAGGAATCTGAGTTCCACATTTACCACAATACATAAAGATAACCCTCTCCTTCTTGTCCTGTCGCCAGCAAATTTTCCCAAATCTTAAAAACTATTGACACCTTATGCCTTGCTGCCTTTTTTACTGTTGCTCCTGGGATTTAACTTTTTTTCAGTAATTTTTCTAATCACAATATCGGCTTCTTCTTCGCCAAGGATTGAGCTGAGCCATGAAAGAGCCTCTTCAAGACCTATTGCTATTATCCGAGGTTCTGGATATTCTGAGTTTTCACCGCCCTGTCCGTAGATGAAAAAATCATTATCCTTTTTATGGTAGAGAACTTCCTCATAGCCATGACTATCGCCGAAATAGCTGACCAGCTTCCTGGTAACTTCCTTCGATTTTTCAGTGTTGTACACTTTTCTTCCAATTTTTATCTGCATTATTTTTCCCCTTCTTGCACAATAAGTTATACCTAATTTTAGCAAAACTGCTTCAATATGTATATTAGCTTATATGACAGAGATTGACAGATGCGGACTTGAATAATATATAACATGTTACTCGGATATCTCTGAAAATCTTAGTTCTAAAGGCTTTCATCTGATTGATCAGACTGTGCTGTCAGCTCCATGTCGGTAGTGTGGTCAGTTTGTCTGGCCGCATTCTGCTGGCGCTGCCAGATAGCCATGATCCCTTGTGCAAGCCACTTAAGGCAAGCGATCCTGACAGCTAAGATAACCAGAAGCGGCAGGCTGTCTTTTACCATTGTGTTCAGGAGGCTGATAACAGGCGCAACCAGATCAAATGTAAGTAAGGCAACTGCAAGAACCGGTAGCCATATGCGCTGAAACCCCATAAATACGGCAGATATGATCAGTAATATGCCAATAGTGATTCCTGCTGTGATCGTAAACCACGGCGGCCTGAGATCATCAACAAATACAACTCCAAACAATAAGCCCAGATTATCCTTGTAGAAGAAGAGAAACCTCTCGAGAATCGTAAATAGCCCGAGAAGAATAAATACGATCATCGCATAAGTAATTCTATGTCTTCTCTCATTTTCAATTATAGGATCATATGTATTTTTGCTGCTGCTCATATTACCTCCGCTGCATGGCTAAAATCTGATAAATCTATAATTTATTACCATTATAACTGAAAACACGCATTGTTTCCTTATAACTCCATAGCAAAAAACCTCCGGAAATCTGCTGAATTCCCGGAGGTAGAGGCTAAGAGAATGATTGTATTAGTGTCAGCATACACTATTACTGACAATTTTAGGCAACATATAGTCTCAGCTTGACTGGCTGACGGTTATCTGTTTACAGCGTTAATCCTGAAATAGTGTAGTTGACATGTATCGTTCTCCATTATCAGGCAACAGAACTACGATCATTTTCCCTGCATTTTCTGGTTTTTGAGCCAGTTGTGACGCTGCGTATGCAGCAGCACCGGATGATATGCCTACTAGAAGGCCCTCTGATCTGGCAAGTGTCCTTGATGTCTCAATAGCCTGTTCATTTGTAACCTGAAAAATCTCATCGACATAATCGCCGTTATAGTTTTCAGGAATGAAACCCGCACCAATACCCTGAATTTTATGTGGACCTTTTACTCCGCCTGACAATACAGCAGAATCAGTTGGCTCTACTGCTACAATCTTTACACCTGGCTTTCTCTTTTTCAAAACTTCTCCGACACCACTAATAGTGCCGCCGGTACCAACGCCCGCAACAAAAATATCAACTGCACCGTCGGTATCCCGCCAGATCTCTTCTGCTGTTGTTTTACGATGAATGTCAGGATTTGCCGGATTTGTAAACTGCTGCGGGATAAAAGCCTTATCAAATCCGCTTGCTATCTCTTCAGCCTTGGCTATAGCTCCATTCATTCCCTGCGCACCAGGTGTGAGAACCAATTCAGCGCCGTAAGCCTTAAGCAGATTTCTACGCTCAATACTCATGGTGTCAGGCATAACTAGAATCAGACGATAACCTCTTGCTGCTGAAGCAAATGCCAGAGCAATTCCAGTATTTCCACTTGTTGGCTCAACAATTACTGTATCAGCGTCAATTAAGCCTTGTTCTTCAGCTGCACTTAACATCGCATGGCCAATACGGCACTTAACGCTTCCCGATGGATTGAAATATTCTACTTTGGCAATAACTGTAGCCTTATGCTGATTCTTATTGCCAAAATGGGACAATTCTACCAGCGGTGTATTACCAATCAAATCTGTCATATTTTTCGCTATACTAGCC
>JAAYFZ010000198.1 GCA_012727965.1 Clostridiaceae bacterium | reverse complement strand
TAGTCATGATAATTGAAATATACAAATGACTGCTGATTATAAGTCCAAAGAGCAACTGATTTACCATCGGTTAATTGCCTTGTATCAACAGCCGCTGATTTTACTGCATCCGCAACTGCGATCAACCACAGTGCGGTTTCCGGTTCTATACAAATAGAGCCTGCACTGGCAGCAGTGATAAGAGCCGACATAATATTAGCTGCTGGTCGGAAACTGTTCATTTTCTCCTGATCAGAAGCTACCTCGATTATTCTAATGATCGATCTTATCATCATCAGATTGCCCTGCATCCTGTCTGCAGCTCTCTGAGGATCCTCTTGTCCAGTGATGATCATTTCCAATTCGTTCTTTCTGATAACAGCGCTTTCTGTCTCATTATTACCAGTGTGTTTTACAAGACTGTCATGTCGTCTGCCATCTGGCGTTACGACCTGATTGATCGCTCCAGTATTTCTATCAATAGTAAGGGTAACCTGAGATGGAAATACAGCCAGACAGTATTCCGCGAGGACAAGACTGCCAGCTTGTGCCGGAGCACTTAGAAGTCTATCTGCCAAACCAGCCATCTTAGCTAAATCGTCAGGATTGAAATAATCAGGCAGTGAACCCGATTTGAAATTGCCGTTTTCGCTGCCAAAATCCTCGGGACAGACCGGCAGTCTATCTTCAATCATATTTTCAATTGAACTACTTACTTTTTTAGCAACTGCATCCTTGAGCGGTTCTGTAATTGGTGAGAAAATCCAGTCAAGACAGCTGTTAATCGCTGACAGCGTAAGATTATAGGGAATACATTTAAACATATACTCCTGCAATTTCATCTGAAAATCCATGATATCATCCATATCAATATCCTTGAGCAGATTGAGCTTAGGTTCTAACGGGGCTGAGAAGACACTAATATCCTGGATATATCTTTTACTTTCGCTGTTATATTTGGGTGCAGTAAATGAACTGCCGGAGCGAACAGGATCAATTACAGAATCGTTGCCTATATCTGGTGCACTGAGACCGGCCAGAGCAGCTGACAATTTTCCAAGCCAGACAGCAGGTGCTCTGATCTTCATATATGCCGCTATCTGTTCTGATAGTACTTCATTATCAAGTGCATCAGCAGCGGCTGATATTGTAACTTCTGCTGATTCTATGCGGCCATCCAGCATTTCTCTACAAGCCGCGTTTGATATATTGCCTTTTTCCACAGCCCAGATACCATAGTCTTCAAGCAATTCAATATCGTAAGCAGCTAAACTGCTTTCTGCTGCAGCTCGGCCTGCCCTTATTAATTCAGCCTCATCTCTTCGCAAAACCGAAGCCTGTAAACAAATCAGGAGAATCGAAGCTGCGGAACCAATCACTAAACAGAGAAACAATGTAACCGCACCTCTTCGTCTGCGCAGATTAATAATATCGGACTTGGTGTGTTTTTTATTATAATCAGCCATCGCTCTCTTCCTCTTTTTCTACTCCCTGAATTACTTCTCCTAGAGGCCGCAAAAGATCTCTGCCAAGGCGGTATACATCAATGACTCCGTCTGGACTTACCGAAACTACAGACGTATATAAACCACGATATTCAACATTTTTGCTGGCATAAATATGTTTGTTTGCACATGAAGCCTTCACTGTTTCAGCAGACAGGCCCGCAGCAATCTCTGACTGTTTATAAACGGGGACAGTTAGACTTAGTGTGAAACAAGTTGCAACAATGCAAATTGGAACTGTAATTGCAGCTTCAAGAGAAAGTGCCATATGTATCGCCTCCTGGTGCACTTACCATAAGATAAGTAACTGATTCTATTACGATGATTACTAGCATAATATACCGGCAAAAGCCTAAGCAGTTGTTTATAAGCATTACAATTGCAGTCAAAATCTGTCTTTTTTGAACAAAAATAAACCCTCCTGATTCAAATATCAGGAGGGTCTAAAGATGAGTAATCAATTAGCTGTATTAGTGATCTAAAACCTTAGATAAAAAGAGTTTGGTTCTATCATTTTTGGGATTGCCGAAAACCTCATCTGGTGTTCCCTGCTCAACTATTCTGCCTTCATCCATAAATAAAACTCTGCTCGCAACTTTGCGGGCAAAACCCATTTCATGAGTAACGACAACCATCGTCATACCCTCTTCAGCCAGCTCCTGCATAACATCCAGAACTTCACCAATCATTTCAGGATCCAGGGCTGATGTTGGTTCATCAAAAAGCATGATCTCAGGATTCATTGCTAGAGCACGGGCAATAGCTATTC
>JAAYFZ010000197.1 GCA_012727965.1 Clostridiaceae bacterium | reverse complement strand
CCCTTCCAGGATTTTGTAAAAGTAGACAAACGTGAGACCAGAGTTAGACGACTCGATACTGGTGTTATGATGCGCTGGACCGATCTCAATGTCCACATGATCAGAGAACATGGTTTCTTCGAGGGCCATGGCAGTAAATATCGCCTGGATCCACTGGAGCTGGCAAGATTCCTGGGTCTGGCATAAGCTAGCAGCCTGATTTCAAAAAAATTTAAGTCCCCTGTACGGCTTATAAATTGGCCGAACAGGGGACTTGCTTTTATCACTTATTTATTGCGCCCGGCTGCGATAAACAGCAGCAGAACAAGACCATTACTGTGAATTATTTACCAAGTGCGGCATCGTCGACGATAACCATGACATCAGGATGCAGCTGTAGAATCGAAGCAGGAACTGCTGGGTTTACTGGCCCGTTCATGGCTTTGTCCAGTATTTCAGTCTTCTCCTTGCCGGTTACGACCAGAAGAATTTTCTTAGCCTTCATAATTGTGCCAATACCCATGGTAAAAGCCTTGGTCGGTACTTTTGTCATGTCGCCATCGAAGAATCTGGCATTGGCCTGCAGTGTACGCTCATCGAGAGTAATACACTGTGTGCCGGTTGTGAAAGCATCGGCTGGTTCATTGAAACCGATATGACCATTATGACCGATGCCGAGAAGCTGAACATCGATAGGACCCACAGTTTCGATTATATCGTCATAATCCTTGCAGACCTTCGCATCATCTACCTGCTCGCCATCTGGCAGGTAGGTATTGTCTGCAAAAACATTAACATGATCAAAAAGATTCTCATTCATAAAATATCTGTAGCTCTGAGGATGATCGGCGCTAAGACCCTTGTACTCATCAAGATTAACGGTCACGACATCAGAAAAATCTATCTCGCCTGCTTCGTTCATCTTGATCAGCTCTTTGTACATACCGATCGGTGTACTGCCGGTTGCAAGACCGATAACACTATCAGGCTTGAGCAACAGCTGGGCTGCCATGTATCTGGCCGCGGCCTTGCTCATCTCTTCATAAGTAGCATAAGACTGAATTCTCATAGTACCTCCTTGTACTGTTGACGGTAGTACTGCCTTGACAGCAGCAGCAATGCTTGCTTCGTAATCCATTCTTGATTTTATTCCAAACCGGTGCCCGGTGCAATAATTGCTTGTAATATGCAAAAGTTTTTTGCGTTATACTTGAACCACGCCGCCTATAATTACTCTTTGTAGAGCAAGCTTATCGTCTAGTATCAGCAGATCGGCACTCTTGCCAACCGTAATACTGCCGGCAGAAGCCGAAGCTCCTGCAACTTTTGCAGGATTGAGACTGGCTGCTCTGACGGCATCTGCAAGAGATATGCCGAAGCTGACTGCATTCTTCATACAGTTCATCAGATCGGTGGCTGAGCCAGCTAGAGTTCCATCTGCCAGCGCCGCCTTGCCGTCTGTAAGCTTGACCGGCTGACCGCCCAGCTCATAGTCGCCATTTGCCAGACCACAAGCTCTCATGGCATCACTTACCAGGACCACTCTGTCTGCTCCGAACATTTTGAATACGGAGCGAACAACTGCCGGGTGAATATGGAAACCATCGCATATTAGTTCGACAGAAACATCAGTATCCATGGCCGCACCAACTACGCCAGGTTCACGATGCGTGAAGGCAGGCATTGCGTTGAATAGATGAGTAATATGGCTTGCACCAGATCTGATCGCCTCAATTGCGGTGTCGTAATCGGCGACAGTATGACCGAGCGAGACCTTGAGCCTGTCTGATGTTTGCCTGATCATCTCCATAGCGCCATCAAGTTCAGGCGCGACATCAAGCAGACGAATTTTTTTATCTGCTGCTTCGTATAGCCGCTCGAACATATCCATGTCCGGATCAATAATATTCTTCTCCGCCTGCGCTCCTTTTTTCGCTTTGTTGAAAAATGGGCCTTCCATGTGAATTCCCAGCATTCTGGCACCATTCTGCTGCTTATTAGCCATCACACGTGCGCCGTTATGAAATACCTTTTTAAGTTCTTGTTCCGGTAATGCCATTGAGGTTGCCAGAAAGGATGTAACTCCCCTTGAAGCCAGATACTTCGATATACCTGCAGCTGCTTCCAGGCTGCCATCACAGAAATCATGTCCATTGCAGCCATGTATATGAATATCTATTAGCCCCGGTATCACATTCATTCCAGCTGCGTCTATGACTTCCTCATTCTCTTGTATATCTATATCCGACCCGATAACAGCAATCAGTCCATCTCTGATCGCAATGTCGATATCAGCAAATTGCCATTTATCAGTAAGAATATGTCCATTTTTAATTATCATTGTTTCATAAGCCTCCCTTTATCGACATCCGCACCAACAGGCACTGAACTCCTATTGATTATAACGCAATATTTCGACTTTTTTCAGTTTATAAGGCAATATGACAACTGCAGACAAAAAAATACATGATTCTTCATAGCCCTTTTTTACTTTGAACCCGGCTGATATTCAGTTATAATGTTTCCGTATTGTTTTCAACCAATTTACAATCATTTCATTCAGGAGGGAATCATGGACAAGTTTTTTGGCATCAAGGCTGCTAAATCAACCGTCCGGACAGAAATCATCGCTGGTATAACCACGTTCGTAACGATGGCTTATATCATCTTTGTTAATCCGGGCATGCTAAGCACGACAGCTGGCGAGGAATATTTTGGACCAATATTCATTGCGACCTGTCTGGCTGCCGCAGTAGGTACTCTCATGATGGGTCTGTACGCACGTTTACCGTTCGCACAGGCACCGGGCATGGGACTGAACGCGTTCTTCGCATTTTCCGTTGCTACAGTTTACGGCTATCGTGGAGCACTAGCCGCAGTTCTGGTCTCAGGTTTGATATTCATTATCATAACTCTGGTTGGTTTGCGCGAGGCAATCGTCAAGTCATTGCCTCATAATCTGAAGATTGCTATCTCTGGTGGTATCGGACTGTTTATAGCGTTTGTCGGTCTGCAGAATGCAGGCATCGTTATCAATGATGACTCAACGCTGGTAAATTTCGT
>JAAYFZ010000196.1 GCA_012727965.1 Clostridiaceae bacterium | reverse complement strand
TTATTATTCAGAAGGCAGTTGAACTTGGTGTCAGCAAGATAATACCGGTTGAGTGCAGCCGCAGCATCAGCAAACTGCCAGCAAATAAGCTGGCAAGAAGGCTTGAACGCTGGAACAGGATCGCTCTCGAAGCTTCGCGTCAATGCGGACGGGGCAGCATACCACGGGTTATGGCGCCTATTGGCTTCGCACAAGCGGCAAAAGAAGCTGCTTGTGCGAAATTAAGCTTCCTTCCATGGGAGAATGAACGCTCTGTTTCGCTGCGTGCGCTGTTAGATTCACGCCAACCTGTTATTGATTCAGATATTTTGAATATCGCTTTTCTAATCGGGCCCGAGGGCGGGTTCTCACCAGCTGAGGTACAAATGGCAGAAGATGCAGGAATTAGAAGTGTCACACTGGGTCCAAGAATTCTGCGAACAGAAACTGCCGGACTTGCTGTTCTGGCCATGCTCGGTTATCAATACGATCAGACCGATCATAACTGACGCATATCAGGTTAATAGTCTGGAATCAGTTGTTTTCGCCGATTCAGACTGTAAAACACTGGCTCGTTGTTGTATAATGATTCGACTGTTTTTATATTTTTTGTCAGCGGAAAGGAGGCAGGCAGAACTGAATTAAGAATTCGGGGATTGCCGCTTTATAATGAGCAAGATCAGCGCCCCCAAGGGCACCAGAGATATATTACCACCGGAAACCGCTGCCTGGCAGCATGCAGAGAAGGTTTTTGCCGATGTTTGCAGCCGCTATGGCTATCAGGAGATCAGGATTCCGACCTTCGAACAGACTGAACTATTTCAGCGTGGTGTCGGTGATACTACCGATGTCGTGCAAAAAGAAATGTACACTTTTGACGATAAGGGTGGACGGAGTATGACTCTTAGGCCGGAGGGAACGGCCGGAGTCGTTAGAAGCTATCTGGAAAATGGCATGGCGTCGCTGCCTTCACCGGTCAGATTATTCTACAATATTACTGCTTTCCGCTATGAAAAAATGCAAAAAGGACGCTACAGGGAATTTCATCAGTTCGGCTGTGAGGTTTTCGGTTCGGAAGGTCCAATCGTAGATGCCGAGCTTGTTAGCTTGCTAGATTTATATTTCCGTGAGCTTGGTCTTAAGGAGACTAGCCTTCGCATCAACAGCATCGGCTGTCCTGTCTGCAGAGCGGAGTATAATCAGAAGCTTAAGGATTATCTGGCTCCGCATCTGGATGCGCTTTGTGAGACCTGCCAGTCCAGATATGACAGAAATCCTCTGCGTATTATCGACTGTAAGGAAACCAGCTGCAAGCCGATCGTTCGTGAAGCTCCAGCCCTTCTGGACAATCTTTGTCCTGAATGCCAGACTCATTTCGACGGTTTCTGTAAGCATCTTGAAGAGCTTGAAATAAATTACACCATCGATAAGGGCATCGTACGTGGCCTCGATTACTATACCAGGACTGTTTTTGAATTTGTTTCTGAACATGTTGGTACTCAGGGCACCATTTGTGGCGGCGGACGTTATGATGGACTTGTCGAGCAGGTAGGTGGACAGCCAACTCCAGGTATCGGTTTTGCGCTAGGTGTGGAACGACTGCTTATGGAGCTCGAGCAGCAGCAGGCAGCGATGCCCGGTCCAGCCAGACCATCGATTTATATCGCCGCTCTTGGTGATGCCGGCGATCAGGCGCGCAAGTGGACCTGGAAGCTTAGAAGTCTTGGGATAAGGGCTGAAACTGATCTTATGGGACGCAGTCTCAAAGCCCAGATGAAATATGCCGGCAAGCAAAGTTTTAGATTCAGTACGGTTATCGGTGATGATGAGATCACCGCCGGCAAGATCAGACTGAAGGACATGAATGAGCATAGTGAATCAGAGGTCAGCTTCGAACAGGCAGAAGCACTGCTAGCTGATCATCAGAAACAGCAAGGGTAAGCATAAGCAAGTAAACTGACATTACAGGTCAGATTTTCAAAATATAGGAGTGTTAAGTATGGCAGAATCAATGCAGGGAATGAAAAGAACATGCAGATGCGCTGAACTAGATGAGAGTATGATCGGTCAGCAGCTTACCTTGATGGGCTGGTGCCACAAACAGAGAGATCTTGGTGGTCTGGTTTTTATAACACTGCGAGATAGAAGCGGCGAAGTGCAGCTCCTGATCGATGAAACCAGCCCCGAGGATGCACAGGCCAAAGCCGCTCTGGTCAGAAGCGAATTTGTTATCGCTGCGACTGGTACACTGCGTAAGCGCGAGGCTGCCAATCCCAATATGAAAACAGGCCAGGTCGAGCTTCTGGTTACTGAGCTTCGCATTCTGAGCGAATCTCTGACTCCTCCTTTTTACATAGAGGAAGAGATCGACACTAAGGAATCACTAAGGCTCAAGTATAGATATCTCGATCTGCGCCGACCAGACATGCAGAGCAAAATGATGCTCAGGCATAGGATCACCAAGCTGACACGAGATTATTATGACGAGAGCGGCTTCCTGGAGATCGAGACACCTATGCTGATCAGAAGTACACCAGAGGGTGCACGCGATTATCTTGTACCAAGCAGAGTTTTTCCAGGCCAGTTTTTTGCGCTGCCTCAGTCACCCCAGCTCTATAAGCAGTTGCTGATGTTGTCAGGTTATGACCGTTATATACAGATTGCCCGCTGTTTCCGTGATGAGGACCTGCGTGCCGACAGACAGCCCGAGTTTACACAGATCGATCTGGAAATGGCTTTTGTCGATATGGAAGATGTCATCGCAGTAAATGAAGGCTATCTCAAGAGACTTTTCAGTGAAATCATGGGTATCGAGATCGAGTTGCCCCTGCCAAGACTTAGCTGGCACGAGGCCATGGAGCGATATGGTTCCGACAAGCCAGATCTGAGAATAGGCATGGAGCTGAAAAATATATCTGATCTCGTTGCTGACAGCAGTTTCAAAGTCTTCAGTGATGCCATAGAAAACGGCGGCAGCGTGCGTATGATAGCTGTCCCTGATGGCTCTTCGCTGAGCCGGAAGGAAATTGATTCGCTCGGCGAGTTTGTCAAAACATACCGGGCAAAAGGCCTGGCCTGGCTGACAGTTGAGGAGAAGCCGCGTGGTTCTATCCTCAAATTCGTAGATACCGATCTCGTACAGAAAATGGCCGAGCGCGCAGGTGCGCAGGTTGGCGACTTACTTCTAATTGTTGCCGATAAAAACGAGGTCGTATTCGATGCCTTGGGTCAATTGCGCTGTGAAGTTGCCAAGAGAATGAATATGTACAGTGATGAAGATTATAAATTGCTATGGGTGACAGATTTCCCGCTGCTTGAGCATGATGAAGAAGCCGGACGCTATGTCGCAAAGCACCATCCTTTTACCAGTCCAAAAGATGAAGATATGGAGCTTCTGGAAACAGATCCGGCAGCAGTCAGGGCGAAGGCCTACGATATCATCCTCAACGGAACTGAGCTAGGCGGCGGCAGCATCAGGATCCATGATCAGAAGCTTCAGCAGAAAATGTTCTCGCTGCTTGGATTCAGCGAGGAACAAGCCTGGAATAGATTCGGCTATCTGCTGGAGGCTTTCAAATATGGTGTGCCGCCACATGGCGGTTTGGCCTTCGGTCTTGATCGTCTGGTCATGCTTTTGACTCATAGTGAGAGCATCAGAGATGTTATCGCTTTCCCGAAGGTTCAGAACTCATCATGTCTGATGACTGATGCACCGGGCGATGTTGATCAGTCTCAGCTTGAAGAGCTTGGACTATTGCTCGATCCGAAAATCCAGCAGGAAATGGAAGGAAGCGAACAGGATTGAATAAGGAGCAAGCAGAAGATATGCTGGCAGAAGACGTAAATATTGTCAAAACTCAAAAAAGAGAAGTTGATCCATTAATGGAGCTGCTGGACTGGCTGAAATATATTCTGGCCGCTGTACTAATTGGGCTTTTTCTGGTAGTATTTGTGATTCAGAGAAATGCTGTGGTCGGAGACTCCATGGTGCCTACACTTCATGACAATGATCAACTGCTGGTTGAGAAGGTCAGCAAGCATTTCGGCGGCATAGATTATGGCGATATCATCACTGTCAGCACCAATGGACTAAAAGGACATGAAGAAGAAGCAGGACCAAATATCATCAAGCGAGTTATCGGCAAGCCCGGTGATCTGATTGAAATCAGTAATGGTTTTGTCTATCGCAATGGCAGCCAGGTGAATGAATCATATCTGCCAACCGGCACCTATACCGATGGACGCAGCAGCTTCTTGACTGATGAGGACATACTCGAAATCAAACTGGCAGAGGACGAGTACTTCGTGATGGGTGACAATAGAGGAATAAGCAAAGACAGCCGCAGTATAGGCCCGATTCCTGAAGACAAAATCATTGGCGAAGTATTGCTTAGATTCTATCCGTTTGAACAATTCGGCAGACCATAGTATCATATCGCTGCTTGTAAAATTTTATACGCGGGCCTGAGCCCGTAGTTTATGAACTGCAGATAATCTGCAAACTAGAAGGAGACATGATTAGAAAATGCCATCCGAGAGACAGAAACTAATTAGAAATTTCTGTATTATTGCTCACATAGATCACGGCAAGTCTACGCTTGCTGACCGAATGATCGAACAAACCGGTGTCTTGACTTTGCGTGAGATGCATAGTCAGGTCCTGGACAATATGGACCTCGAGCGTGAGCGCGGGATTACCATCAAGGCTCAAGCAGTTCGCATGACCTATAAGGCCGATGATGGACAGTTCTATACCCTGAATCTTATCGATACACCAGGCCATGTCGATTTCCACTATGAGGTATCAAGAACCCTGGCCGCATGTGACGGAGCTGTATTAGTTGTTGATGCAGCTCAGGGAATTGAAGCTCAGACCTTGGCCAATGTTTATTTGGCACTAGATTCAGATCTGGAAATTCTGCCTGTAATCAATAAGATCGACTTGCCTTCGGCTCAGCCTGATGTTGTCAGAAGAGAAATCGAGGATGTAATCGGTCTCGATGCCAGCTATGCACCGGAGATTTCAGCTAAAAGCAATATCAACATCAGAGATGTTCTTGAAAAGATTGTTAGATATTTGCCATGTCCACAGGGCGACGAGAACAAGCAGTTGCGTGCCTTGGTATTTGATTCCAAATATGACAGCTATAAGGGTGTCATCGTACACATAAATGTCAAAGAAGGTTCTGTCCGTCTTAATGATCGTATTAAGATGATGCATACCGGTAAGGAATTTATTGTCAATGAACTGGGCTATTTCCGTCCTGGCGAAATGCAGCCTGCGAAGGAACTGTTGGCAGGAGATGTCGGTTATATCGTAGCAAGCATCAAAAATGTACGTGACACTGCGGTTGGCGATACAATAACCCAGGCAGATGACCCGGCACAAGAAACACTGCCCGGCTATAAGCCAGTACGACAGATGGTGTTTTGCGGTCTCTATCCTACTGATGGTGCCCGTTATCCTGATCTGCGTGATGCTCTTGAGAAGCTGCAGCTAAATGATGCTGCGCTTTCTTTTGAGGCTGAAACCTCAGCTGCTCTTGGCTTCGGCTTCCGCTGTGGTTTTCTTGGATTGCTGCATTATGAAATTGTACAGGAACGTCTTGAGCGCGAGTTCCAGCTTGAACTGATTTCAACGGCTCCTTCTGTTGTTTATCGTCTCAATAAAATTGACGGTGAAGCTTCATGGCTCGATAATCCGACCAATATGCCGGATCCATCTGAAATTGATAGTATGGAAGAGCCGATCGTTAACGCCACCAT
This sequence comes from Clostridiaceae bacterium, assembly GCA_012727965.1. Lineage (GTDB taxonomy): Bacteria > Bacillota > Clostridia > Saccharofermentanales > UBA5734 > JAAYFZ01. Next base: position 4,518 of record JAAYFZ010000196.1, on the reverse strand, counting down.
TATGACGCCAAAAGACTATGTCGGCGCTATCATGGAGCTATGTCAGGAACGCCGCGGCACTTATATTAATATGGAATATTTGGACGTATCCAGAGTAATGCTGCACTATGAAATGCCGCTCAATGAAATCATCTATGATTTTTTCGACGCGCTTAAATCCAAGACCAGAGGCTATGCTTCTCTTGATTATGAGTTTAAAAAATATCTTAAATCAGATCTGGTTAAGCTAGATATAATGCTTAACAATGAAGTTGTTGACGCGCTATCATTTATTGTTCATCGTGAGAAGGCATATGCCAGAGCCAGACGTATGGCAGAAAAGCTAAAGGACAATATCCCCAGACATCAGTTTGAGATTCCTGTGCAAGCATGTATAGGCGGCAAAGTTATCGCACGCGAAACTGTCAGAGCATTCCGAAAAGATGTACTTGCCAAGTGCTACGGTGGTGATATCACTCGTAAGAAGAAGCTGCTCGAGAAGCAGAAAGATGGCAAGAAGAGAATGCGTCAGGTCGGCAATGTAGAAGTGCCTCAGGAAGCCTTCATGAGCGTACTAAAATTAGACGAATAACAGCATTGACGAAAACGGTTCGTCTACGTATAATTAAACAGGTCAAAACGACCGGGCAGACAGATTATTACCGGTCGAATATGCGGATGTGGTGGAATTGGCAGACACGCTGGATTTAGGTTCCAGTGCGATGAGCATGCAGGTTCAAGTCCTGTCATCCGCACCAAGATAAGTGGACAGATTTTTGATAGAATGATTATGTTTTCTATCAAGGGTCTGTTTAATTTTATTTAGCTCAAAATGCCAATATTACAAGCCTTTTCGAATCAGGAGAATAAACACGAGGGAAAAAAGTGGGTGTTATCAATATGATAATTTCAGGGAGCATCAACCAAATTTCCCTTTCAAAGTAGCTTTTGGCTTGGCAAATCGTTTGGCAATGGATAGGGTGTGCATTTTCTATGTTAACCGTTGAACAATAGGCAAATCGTTGTTCAGTCGAATTTCCTTGGTGATGCTATTCAAAATTGGTAGATTGATCTTTGCGGTGTCATTGTATTGCATATAAACGGCTAATCGATTTACTGACACTAAACGGGTATGGGAGAAATAGCATATGACAGATATAATTCAAAAACGGATCGCATTTGGTTACAACAGAGGATTAGGTAACAAAATCGAAATCAACGATGCTCAAGCCATTATTGAATGAGGATGAACGTTATGTGCCATATAAGTTGATGATTCTCGATCACGAATAAATTATTTTTGAAAGAACTGTAGCATTTCAGGCTCGTCAAAAGTATTACTAGTGAAAGGAGGTCAAGCCTGATGGGAAATAAGCAGTTGTGCACAGTTATGGAACTTGAGGAAGTGATTCATGAATTTGGCGACATGGTATACAGGTTGGCCTATTCTTATTGTCGTAACAAATTTGATGCTGACGACATATTTCAGGAGGTTTTCCTGAAATACATGAAAAAAGACTCGGCTTTTGAGAGTGATGATCACCAAAAGGCATGGCTTATTCGTGTGACAATCAATTGCGCTAAAAGTGAGTTAACATCATTTTGGAAACGCAATGTGGTTGAGATGAAGGGGGAAATAACCCTCACAGATCCAGATGACCTCTACCTTGCCGAAATTTTGCAACAGCTCCCACAGAAGTATCGTATAGTCATTCACCTTTATTACTATGAGGGCTACTCGACTGATGAAATTTCTGAACTTCTTGGGAAAAGACCATCGACCATTAGAACACAATTAACAAGAGCTCGCGAGCGTTTGTCTTTACTTATGGAGGAGGATTCGGTATGTTTGAAGACAGCTATAGAAGAATGAATGAAAATGTAACGGCAAGTCGTGATCTTATTGAAAAAACTATTGAATTGGCACAACGGCGCAATAAACGACATAAACATGCTCCGGCAGCTATTCTCGTAGCTTTGATTTTAGTATTGAGCGGTACAGCCTTAGCCGCAAAAGTAACTACAGGTGACTGGCTTGGTTTTGTGATAAATACTGATAAAATTGTAGATTTCCAGGAGTTGGTTACAAATCCGGGAGAAAGCATTGTGTGCGGCGATTACCGAATTACATTGAGGAGTGCTGTTGGTGATGATTCGACATATTTTATCCTTTTTGATCTTGATACAGTGTCTGGTAAACCATTAATTGGTGAAGACCTTACGCCAATGCCAATTTCTGATTCGTTGCCGGCAGACATCTATCTAAACCACTTCATAAATACTTCTTATGATGATCTAGGTGGATGGGGTGTAGCATCTTCGGTTATCCGAATAGATGATGGGAGTAATCCAGCTAAGGCTTCGTTTATCCAATGTCTTCAATTTAGCAATTCAGGTCAAGCACCAGAATGGATCAAATTATCTGTTAAATCAATAGATGCGATTATTAATGACAATAATGAGCAACAAAATGTCATTTTAGCAGAAGGCGACTGGCAAATTGTCATATCCGGCCAAACTAACACTGATCGTGTCGAACATAGAATTGGTGATTCTATATTCAGGGTAACCCCATTGTCCATATCAATTTATTCAAATACTGCACTAATGGAGATGAATTCAGGGATTAAACTTGAAATGGATGATGGCAGTACAATGAGTATCTCGGAAGTTTCTGACTTAAGTGGGTTTGAAGATGGTATTATCACCGACTGGCAAATGACAGCTGTATTTAGTTCGGTTATAGATCCTGAACAAGTTGTGGCTATAATTATCGATGGAGAGAGAATATCTTTAAAATAGTCATGTACATCTCTAGCCCCCTTTGCACACCCCCAACCCTTTAACCGTTGAACAATAGGGCAGGGGGTGTGCATTTCTATCATTATATGGTAGTTTTGCCAACGGAGGCTTTTAGCCATGTTGAGTGCGTGGCTAAGCTTGAAAACGTTAGAAATAAGTAAGGAAAATAAAACTCATTCTATTTCCCAAAAATAAAATTAAGTTGAATTCGGGAAATAGAATGATATGATGAGTGTAGGTGGTGATACATATGAAGCTAATTGGTAGAGAAACATACTTGAACAGGTTAATCAGTTTAAAAGGGACCCCTGATATAAAAGTGATAACGGGGATCCGCAGGTCAGGCAAATCGAAACTATTGGAAGAGTACATTGATTGGATTGAGGAACATGAAACGGATTCAAATATTATTTACATCGATCTTACTCAATTGAAGTTTGAAGCTCTAAAAGAGTATCATGCGCTTAATGATTATATAGAAGATAAATTTGATCGTAAAAAATCAAATTATGTATTTATTGATGAAGTGCAAATGTGTGAACAGTTTGAACTCACTATTAACAGCCTGCATTCTACTGGGAAATATGATATTTACGTTACTGGCTCAAATGCATTCTTGTTGAGTAGTGACCTAGCTACGTTGTTTACAGGTCGTACCTATGAAATAGAAGTGTATCCATTTTCTTTTTCTGAGTACTTAAGTTACTATGGAACTTCAGATCTCCAATCTGCTTTTGATGCCTACATCAAAGAAGGTGGCATGTCAGGATCATACTTGTATAAAGAGTCGGAGGAAAAGTATAAATATCTCGCAGATATATTTGATACGCTTATTTTGCGGGATATCAGACAGAAGTACAAAATACGGAATATTGCATTGATGGATAAGATTGCAGACTTTATGATGGATAATATATCGAATTTGACTTCATCAAGAAAAATTGCAGATACCCTTACGAAAAGTATGGATTCAATAAATCATAAGACAGTCGGTTCCTATCTGGATTACTTGTGTAATGCTTTTGCATTTTATCAGGTTAGGAGATATGACATCCGTGGGAAGAAATATTTGACGTCTAACCAAAAATATTATCTAAGCGACCATGCTTTCAGGTTTGCGAAATTAGGCACTCGAAATCTTGATTACGGCAGGGTGATGGAGAATATTGTCGCACTTGAACTAATGAGAAGAGGCTATGAAATCTATGTAGGGGTGCTTTACAAAAAAGAGATTGATTTTGTGGCAGTCAAGCAAAATGAAAAGATTTATATTCAGGTTTCCGATGATATTTCTAATGAAAAGACCTTTGAAAGAGAAGTTGATTCTCTACTTAAAATAAAAGATGCATACCCAAAGCTCTTAATTGCGAGAACAAGACACGAACAGTATCAGTATGAGGGAATTCAAATCATTGATATTGCACAGTGGTTAAATCGGTAAGTATTTGCTGATTACGAGCTGAACGGAAAACTGTGCGTCAATCTGAAATGCAATCCGTTCGAAGCGGATTTCCTTCGGCAGGTATTTGAAGATGTAACTCCCGCCTACCATATGAATAAAACCCATTGGAACACGGTAACCATCGGTGGTGATGTACCAGAGACAGAAATAAAGAGGATGGTCGGCAACAGCTACGACTTGATTAAGCCGAAAGTGAGGGCAAGAAAACGCATATGAGTAATGCAAAAAGTAACGGAGATTTATATCGGGTGGTAAAAAAGGAAGGCACACACCTT
>JAAYFZ010000195.1 GCA_012727965.1 Clostridiaceae bacterium | reverse complement strand
AATCAGGTGAACCGCGAAATTTCCGCTGTCTACTGTTGAAATATAGCGCGGATGCAATACCTGCAAGGTTCGAATATTGTACCAGTTGTAGAGATGACCATTCCATTTAGGTAAGGACTTGATGGTTTCAATAACATTTTCGCAATCTTCTAATAAGCTGAAAAGGCTGATATAACCAAGATCCCTTGCAGACATTACTGATAACAGTTGCAAGCCAATATTTGTAGGTGATGTTTTGTTTGAATTTTTGGGCCCTGGATAGATCTGAACATTATCCGGGCAGAGCCAATGATTATCGATTGTGGAAAAATCTTCGAAATAACGCCAGGTTCTTCTAGCAGTAAGTCTTAGCGACTCCGTCTGTTTGTCGCTGCCGAGTGTTTTTGTATAGCGGCGCTTAATACTGACCAGCCACGATAACCAAGGAGAGATAAGCCAAAGAGTCGCTAAGACAGCCCAGACAATGAAGCTTGCCGGTGAGAAGCGAAAAATTATTATGCCTAGCAAAACCAGACCTGTTATCCAGGACATCCACATGCTGCGCCAATAATTCATTGGTTTATTAAGCAATGATTTTTCCACTGTTTCTGCTGTTTGCCATTCCAGTAGATTTTTGTGCGTAATCAGAAGTCGGTATAATGTTCGGAAAATGGCATCCAGTGCTGTCAGTGAACGATAAGGCAACAGAACTAAACTAAAAACAGTTTTACTCAAAATTGACGTCAACTGTTCGACGATAGCAATTTTGGCGAAGCGTGCTGTCGGTGTTTTGATTTTTTGCCAAATCAGTCCCAAAAATAAGGTGGTTATATTGAATACCGGTTCAAATCCGGCGAAGATCAGCCACAGCCAGAACTGTTCCGGGAAGATTATCGCATTAGCGATAATAAGCAGAAGCAAAGCTGGTTTAGCTAGACTGCGGCGTAAATTATCAATCATCTTCCAGCGCGACAGACCATTGATTCTTGAACTGGAAAATATCCAGGGCAGAAGCTGCCAATCGCCTCTGATCCAACGATGCTCTCTTCTTACAAAAGCAACTACACTTGCCGGGCAGCTGTCCATTAGCTTGATGCCACTGGCAAAAGCACACCTTAGTAAGCTTCCTTCGAGCAGATCATGGCTGAGAACACTATTATCTGAAATCGCGCCGCCTAAAAACTGATGAAAAGCATGCAAGTCATAGATGCCTTTTCCAGCGTAAATACCTTCGCTAAAAAGATTCTGATATACATCGGAGACTACTGAAGCATAAGGATCGATGCCAGTTTGGCCGGAAAACAAGCGGGCAAACAGGCTTGCGGAACGATTCGATATTCTGGTGCGAATTTCTGACTGCACAATTGCGTAGCCTTCAATAATCTTCTTGTTTTTTATATCAAATACCGGTCTGTTCAAAGGATGGGCCATGACACCAATCAGCTCGGCTGCACCATCTCGCAGAATTTCGGTATCTTCATCAAGTGTTATGACATAACGGATGTTTGGCATATGCTCCAGACTACCAGCTGCCAGTTCAATTCCAGCGTGCTTCTCGCCGCATAATAATGCATTGAAAACCTCCAGCTTGCCCCGTTTGCGTTCCCATCCCATCCAGCAATTCTGAGACTCGTTCCATTGCCGCTGTCTGATAAAGAGGCTAAAGCGCGGCTTAGCTGAAGAATATGTATTATTGAGGGAGTTGATTACATCTATACCTGCTGCAAGAATATCAGCATCCTCGTCTGTTATCGCACTATCGGCATCTTTGTAATCTGCTAGTATGGCGAAAAACAGATTATCCTGATTATTTGCCAGATAATGGTTCTCTAGTCTCTTCGCGTAATTTTTGAACTGTTCTGGCTTGCTTAATATGACTGGGATAACAACAAAAGTAGCAAATTCCTCAGGAATAGCCTGCGTCAATTCCAAAGCCATCAAAGGCTTAGGTTTAACCAAACGAGTAAACAGATGATTACTCAGGAAGACTGCAACTTCGCTGACTGGAATCAGCAGCAGCAATAAGAAGATGATTTTCAATGCTAAATTGTGACTGCTATCTGCCAGTACGAAGTGATAGATCAGTGCCAAGGAGCCCACTGATATCAGCAGCGCGCTGACAAAATATAATGCACCTCTGCCAACACGAATCAGTTTGTCGAAGAATTGCCTGCGTGCAGATGATCCTGATGAGCCGGTCAATTTTTCCAGAAGAACATAGTAGCCCTGACCTGTCAAAAAATAGCCGATATGGCTTGTTCGCTCATCCGCGCTCTTATCAAGCTCTTCTTGTGCCAGTTGTATGACCATTGCCGCGACTTGTGTCTCTTCAAGATGATACTTAGCAGCTAGCTTGCCAATAATCATGCGGTAATGTCCCTTTGATTTTGCGTCCATGCTGTTAAACACATCAGCCGGATCATTTGCCAATACAAGATCAAGAGGAGATATTTTCACAAACATCTCTTCCCAGTT
>JAAYFZ010000194.1 GCA_012727965.1 Clostridiaceae bacterium | reverse complement strand
TAGGCGAATACTTATCTGAGCGGGTCGGCCATCTCGATGGTCAGAAAAGAGCTGTAATTGATCAGATTGGTTTCTCTCAGCGCCAGCTCGATCAGAAGCTCAGCTCAATGAGCCTGGGCGAGAGGATGAAAACCAAGCTGCTCGAACCAATACTCGCCGAGAAGGATTTTCTTATCCTGGACGAACCAACTAATTACCTGGATCTGCATACAAGAGAGACACTTGAAACAGCTCTGTCAAACTATAATGGCACACTCATGATCGTATCGCATGATATATACCTGCTGCAACAGGTCTGCGATAAAACTATTGTTTTCGAGGAATCGACTATAAGAAGATATGAGGATTCATTTGCCGAATTTTTGGAGAAGAGGGAGTGATAGAGGGAAAGGATGAAAATGGTAAAACACTAATCGCTGGAATTATGTTTGATTCGGATGACCTTGAGTAAGATACGGCTAGGGAGATGCTAATCCATCGTCACAAAAGCCACTCTCACAATTAAGCCTGTTCAGTTTGCCGTCGGATTGATATAATTAGCACAACGAGTTTGCTTTAAAATTGCATAAAACATCATAGGAACTGGCCCGGTCAGTTTTCGTTTGACCGGCACAAGGTGACAGGCAGGTGAAATTATGACAGATATTCAGAAAAAAGCGCTTGTGTTCCAATCTGATTTTGGTCTCAGTGACGGCGCTGTATCGGCTATGTATGGTGTTGCTTATTCTGTAGATCCGACTCTTAAAATTTCCGATCTTACACATGATATTCCTCAATACAATGTCTGGGAGGCTTCTTACAGACTGATTCAGACGGTGCAGTTCTGGCCTCAGGGTACTGTTTTCGTTTCGGTAGTAGATCCTGGTGTGGGCTCTGCCAGACGAAGTATCGCGGTTGAGACAGTGACTGGTCAAATGATCGTTACGCCTGACAATGGCTCGATCACTCATATTATTCGGATGCTGGGAATTAAGGAAGCCAGGCTCGTTGTCGAGGCGGAGAATCATTCACCTTTTGCTGAGCTCTCTTATACCTTCCACGGTCGCGATGTTTATGCATATGTCGGTGCCAGACTGGCCGCAGGAGTCAGCAAGCTGGCAGACATAGGCCCTGAGCTGGATATTGATTCACTGGTACAGCTAAATGTCGTCGAAGCTAAGCGTGATGATGACAGTGTTACAGGTACGATCGATGTGCTCGATGTCAGATTTGGCAGTCTCTGGACTAATATTCCACTTGAATTATTTAAGACTCTTAACATACCTGTTGGCGGACGCGTAGAGGTGGACATCCAGCATGATACCCGTGCGGTCTACAAGAACTTTCTCGTCTATGCCAAGTCTTTTGCCGATGTAAATGTCGGCGAGTCGCTTGTATATTTGAATTCGCTAAGCAATATGGCTGTGGCGATCAATCAGGGTTCTTTTGCCCAGGCTTATAATATTGGTACTGGCACTAACTGGAAGATCGCAATGCGCAAGGCGCCGCGTCTGGTTTATGAATAAGCAGCTAAGTCCAATCTGAATTTGTGTCCTGTCCGGCGGTGGATCCGACCGGATCATTAATAACACAATAGGAGGGTCATCATGAAAAACAAAATCTTCAGTGTACGTACAGTCGTGGCTATTGGTATTGGCGCAGCGATATTCTTCGTGCTCATGCGCTTCGTAGCAATCCCTACAGGTATTCCTAATACTACATTTAATCTGGCCTATGCCATCCTGGCACTTTTCGCTGGGATATTTGGTCCTCTGGCCGGACTATTGATCGGTCTGATCGGTCATGCGCTAACTGACCTCACATGGGGCTACGGAATTTGGTGGAGCTGGGTCATTGCTTCAGCAGTATTTGGTCTGATCGTTGGTGCTTTCTTCAAACTATACAAGATAGAAGAAGGCGAGTTTGGAATCAAGCAGCTAGTTGGTTTCAATATTGTTCAAATCATTGCTAATCTTGTAGCCTGGGTCGGTATCGCACCTACTCTGGATATCTTAATGTACAAGGAACCGGCAGAAAAAGTTTATCTTCAGGGCTTGGTTGCAGGCGGTCTCAATATCTCTGTTGTCCTGATCGTCGGTTCGTTACTTGCTCTGGGCTATTCAAAAACCAGAACAAAAGCAGGTTCATTGTCAGCTGACAAATAATAACTGTCTGGGACCGGTCTTGCCGGCTATATTCAGGCAGACTGAGCTAATATAGCTTACTTGCGAGCGTCAGGCCTGACACAGGTTCTGGCGTTTGCTCTAATATTGACAGAAGCGGAGACAGAGAGCAGGGGTTCTCTGTCTCTGGAATACTATTGGTGAGAGGTGGCACGATGAAGCATACTGCTCACGGTACGGTGGAGTTGAAAGCGGCTGATATACCAGCTGATCACGAACGGGACTATGAGTACAGCGTTCTGTTTGAGGATTTCACCTTCCAGTACCGCAGTCAGGCAGAGCCGACTCTGCACAATATTGATTTCAGAGTTAAGCCGGGCGAGAAGGTTCTGATTGTTGGGCCTTCAGGCTCCGGCAAGTCAACACTGGCTCATTGTATAAACGGGCTGGTTCCGCATGCCTTCAAGGGCAACTGTCAAGGTCGCTTCGAGATCTGCGGCGAGGATGCTCTGGAAAAAGGAATTTTTGACATTTCAAAAGTGGTTGGCACAGTACTTCAGGACCCGGACGGGCAATTCGTCGGCTTAAGTGCTGGCGAAGACATTGCTTTTGCCCTGGAAAATGACTGTATCGATCAGGAGCAGATGAAGAAGCGTGTGCTGGAAGTTGCTGATCTTGTTGAAATCAGTAATCAGCTGCACAAGGCGCCGCAAGATCTGTCTGGCGGCCAGAAGCAGCGGGTTTCAGTGGCGGGAGTGCTAGTCGATGATGTCGACATCCTTTTGTTTGATGAGCCGCTTGCCAATCTTGATCCGCAAGCGGGTACTCATGCAATCGATCTGATTGACAGGCTTCATAAACAGACAGATAAAACCATAATCATCATTGAGCATCGTCTAGAGGATGTGCTCTTCCGCAGTGTTGATAGAATAGTTGTTTTCAATGAGGGTAGAATTATTGCCGACGCTCCGCCGGAGCAGCTGCTCTCCGGCAGTCTTCTACGTG
>JAAYFZ010000193.1 GCA_012727965.1 Clostridiaceae bacterium | reverse complement strand
TTTGTCACTAATGCGATTGACAAAAATCTGTAAATACTGTTGACTAAAGTCAGAACAAGAAAGTATGAAGAAAGAGAATGAAGAAAACTGAAGAAAAGGAAGGTGTTTTCATGAAAGTATTTAATGTTGATGTAGAGTCTTTTGCCAAGCTTATCCAGGAATGCAAGGGTAAGGTTACGATCATAACCGAGGACGGCGATCGTCTGGTAACTAACAGTCTGCTCTCAGCTCTAGTTGGTTTCTCAACTATACTGAAAGTTGCTACCATGAAGGAAATTGAGTTCGAGTGTGACTATCCTGAGGATCGTGTACGTGTTCTTGATTTCATGATGCGTTATCGTGCGCCGGAAGAGAAATAATCCTTCTGCGGCGATAATCCGATTTACGAACGAATAATTCAATAAAACAAGCACTGCCAGATGGGCCTATAAGCCTCACGCAGTGCTTTTTCATTTCTCTTTTATGTTATTATCTAAGTAACATTAAGCAGCAGCTGGCTGAAATATTTGAGATAATGTCAGCTGTTGCTTGAAGATTTGAGGTGTTAGTGATGCTTGCTTCGATCGACTGGCCTCAGCTTGGCGAGATGGCCATGCGGCTTCTCATTGCCGGCGTCCTGGGCGGACTTGTAGGTTTCGAACGCGAATTTTCCAATCGTCCGGCCGGACTGAGAACGCATATCGTTGTCTGCCTCGGATCAGCACTGGTCATGGTCACAGCTGAGTTTATCTTCGATAAATATAGCGGCCAGGTAATGATCGATCCAACTAGAATGGGCGCGCAGGTCATAAGTGGTATAGGTTTCCTCGGAGCCGGCACCATCCTGCGTACCGGTAATATGATCCGCGGACTCACCACAGCGGCTGGTGTCTGGGCTGTTGCCTGCATTGGCCTGGCTTGCGGCAGCGGTTTCTACGCAGGTGCGCTGATCGCCACTGCTTTTACCGTGGTAACGTTGCTTCTTACACATCCGCTGGAGCGTTGGCATGACAGCAAGCATAGCCAGACGAAAATCGTCGTTCAGCTCGCAACCTTCAGCAGCGATGTCTCGATCATAATCGATAATCTACTCCAGGCTAGTGCGTCTGTCGATAACTTCCAGATAGTGCCTGACGACGAAGCCGGTTTCCGGCTCAATTTGAAGCTCAGAGGCGTAGATGCCCGACAGAAGGCTAATATGATTGCATCACTGGGCCGACTGCCGGACATCATTTCTGTTTATGAAGAGAAGGATTGAGGATCAGCGCAGGCTGGTCCTTTTTTTGATTAGTTTGTATGTGCCCCAGTAGAGCGCTGCCATGGCAATGAGCGAGAACAGAATGCCGCCCAGCCCAATAATAACATTTTGTGTATCAGGATTTCTGTGCAGATAGATCATACCCTCGTTAACAAGCTTCAAACTACCCTGAACTGGTAACTCATCACCGGTAAGCTGCAACTCTAATCCCAATGGTACAAATACCATAGCGGCCAGCGTTATCATTTCCAAAATGAAATTCAGAATCAAATAGCAAATGATCGGGCCGGCAATCCCAAGCTTGTGAAATCTGGCTTGGCTGCCGAAGCTCATCGCGAAGAACATCTGAGCCAGCTGCAGAAGTATTGTGTAGCTAACCATTATCACTCCGATTATTGACGCAATGATAACATCCTTGTTTTCAAAACCAACAATAGCCTTGATTTCATTGTATATATCCCCGATACTTGCATCTCTGGCCTTGGCAAAATAGAACAGTATTACCAGAAAAACAGTGACACCGGCTACTATACTAAGTATGATCCAGACAAAAGACGTTAAAACCTTGCTGCCCAGCAGGCTGCCGGCTCGAGCAGGTATGGTATGGGTCAGATAGCCCTCATCTGTGTAGAGGCTGCGATAGTAGCGGGTTATGATGACAACATATGTGACTATAACCTGACCTATAGCTAGCAGCACCAGAAGTATCATCGATGTCGTCGAGAGCCATTTTACGCCGATCTGGCTTGAGATCAGATTGAGTGAGGCCATAACCAGTACGGCCAGCCAAATAAATGGCACTAGCCTTCTTGTAGCACGAAATTCATGCTTTATTAGTTTGCCGAACATCTGAACACCTCCCGGAAAATATCGTCTATGCTCTTGCCATACTGAGCCCTGAGTTGATCTGTTTCTCCCTGCATGATTACCTGTCCGAAGCCCATCATCAGTACTTCGTCGAATATCCTCTCGACATCATAGATAAGATGAGTCGCCAGAACCATGAGTGCATCATCCTGATAATTGCGCAGAACGACTTCGAGTATCGCGCTTCTAGCAGCCGGATCGACACCGCCCATCGGCTCATCCAGAAGATATATTCTGGCCCGACGTGACATAACTAGTGTTAGCTGCAGCTTCTCCTGCATACCCTTCGACATGGTCT
>JAAYFZ010000192.1 GCA_012727965.1 Clostridiaceae bacterium | reverse complement strand
GAGGAGACAGCCGGTACATTTTGTCCAGGAAGAATCCCTGAACAGGAGGTTTGACAAATGATCTGACTTCTCTTCTTGCGTGGAACGCATCAGGATAGGCGCCAAATTCATCCTGCATGGCTGTCATAGCCAGGAACTGTGCGTAAGCTAGTTCAGGCTGCTTGTCCACCAGTGCATAAGCATTGAAGGCATAGTCCCAGCCCCAGACCATATTCATGATATTTTTTGATACCAGCATGACAGGATGTTTGATATAGCCTTCGGGTAAAACAACTGAATGCCAGCTTATATAGGCTGCAAGCTCCATAGTCTCGGTATATTTATCAAGGCTGGTCGTAAATTTTCTTTTGAATTCTTCGTATTCAGCCCGGCGACATGCCAAATCATTCATATAGCTTATATGGGCGGGCTCTATGCTTGTAAGGCCAGCATACCAGAAACAAAAATCAAGTTGGCCAGCAGCATCAGGCAGCAACAGGACCTCTATTTTTTCACAGACTTTTCCTGTGCTGCTCCAGCCAGACCTACTAATTATGCTTCCTTTATGAACTCTTATTCTGATTGAACCATCATCACCGGCAATTTCCCAGACACCATTTTCATGCTGCATGACTCTGTCGCTTAAAAATCCTCTGAGCTCAGTTTTTGCCAACATCAGCCTGGTATTAGCTTGCATATGCACTGTTTGATCATCATGAAAACACATCCTCATAAATCGTTGCCCTGAGGTTGCTTCAAGCTCGACCGCACACATTTGCAAATCAGGCACAAGCCAATTCTCCTGTTCATCCAGCAAAATGAAGGGATAAGTTTCCTGATCGCTAAACAAACCGTAGAGACTTCGCAGCCCAAGATGACCGATAAACTGTTCCGGCCCATTAATTATTCTGGAAAAAGCTATATCGGCACCATAGCAGCTAAACGGCACTTGTTCTATATCAAAACTAGTAAGGTCTTGGTTTAACATATATCCAGCACATCCTCCGGCTCAAGAAATTTCAAACTATGTTCCAATGCGTCAGGATCACAGAGCAGAGAATTTCTGGCAGCATCGCCGACTGCCAGCGATCTGAAACCACCAGCTTTTGCGGCCTCGATACCAGATACAGCATCTTCTACAACGAGGCAACTGCCGGGATCAAGCTTAAGCTTATTTGCAGCCACCAGGAAAACCTCAGGATCAGGTTTGCTGCGGCTGATCTCATTACCATCAGCGGTAGCTTCGAAATAGCCAGCCAGACCGGTTCTTCTGAGGAGTTCGGGCGCGTTTTTGCTTGACGAGCCAGTAGCAAGCCTCAGACCAAGTTCTTTGAAGGCGTCAAGACACTTGATTACTCCGGGAAGCACATCGTCAGGAGTTATTTTACTGATAAGCTCTCTGTAATTATTATTTTTGCGTTCAGCGAGCGCCTGCTTCTCTTCCTCAGAATACGTCCTGTCGGCTTTTTCCAGTATAATATCCAGTGACTGCATACGGCTTACACCGCGTAGTCGGCCGTTTATCGTATGGTCGAAGTAGATCCCTTCCTCATCAGCAAGTTGTTTCCATGCCAGATAGTGCTGTTCGTCAGTAGATAGAAGTACTCCGTCAACATCGAAAATGACGGCCTTAAGAGGGCCACGGGCACAGGTGCTGATTTCTTCCAGACTTAACTGAATCTCTCTATAATTTTGATCAAGCTTATATGCTCTGCCGAAGTGATTGAATTCAAGCTTTGTGCCTTCTATCAGTGTATAGACAGCCTGTCGCGAGTTTACAGCGACATTGATCAGACAACCGTTATGTACCAGTCTAAATTGATACGATTCCCAGTGTTTGCTAATCTGGGGACTGAAGTATAGTCTGCCTTTTTCGACTCTCAGTCCGGCATAGCCGTTGACCATGACCATCCATGTGCCCGCCATATTAGCCAGATGCAGCCCATCAACTGTATTTTGATGATGGTTCTCCAGATCAAGTCTTGCGGTCTGCATGAAATAGCGATAAGCCTTATGGACATATCCAAGTTCACAGGCCATGACTGCATGAATAGAAGCACTTAGAGAAGAGTCATGAGTGGTACAAGCCTCATAGTAATTATAGGCTCTCTTCTTATCTTCAATACTGAAATGGCTGCTGTGCATCATTTGCGCCAGAACCATATCGGCCTGCTTGCACACTCTATGTCTGTATATGACAAGCGGATGATAATGCAGCAGCAAAGGATACTTGTCCTGTTCTGTATGCTCAAAATCCCAAGGCAGCCGCCCGAGGAAATCCTCATCTTGCAGGCAGATCGATCTTTGTTCATCATATGGGAAGTACATACTATCTGCCGCCTGCTGCCAGAGGGACGATCGCTCATCCAGATTAAGCTTCAGCCTGTCTGCAAGCTCTGCATATCTATCTGGTCGCTCTTGTTTCATGCGGGCCGCTGCAGCCGCTGCTGCGCTAAGATTAGCCTGAGCCATCAAATTCGTATAGTAATTGTTATCAACAAGTACATTATATTCATCTGGACCCGTGACGCCCTGTATACAGAAGCGGTTCTCATGCTGCGGATTGTAGAAGCCAAGGCACTGCCAGAGCTCAGCTGTTTCAAACAGTATTTCAGCCCCCATATCCCACAGGAAATCATCGTCATCTGTAGAATCCAGATACCGGCTGACTGCATAGGCGATATCAGCATTTATATGATACTGTGCAGTACCTGCAGGATAGTAGGCTGAGCATTCATTACCGTTTATCGTGCGCCAGGCGAACAGCGCACCGGATTCATGTCCCATTTCCCTTGCTCTCTGTCTGGCCTGCGGTAAAATGCGATAACGATATTCCAGGAAAGCACGGCTGATCCAAGGTAATGTATGTAAAAAGAATGGTAGAATATACATCTCAGTATCCCAAAAATAATGCCCCTCATAACCTTCACCTGACACACCCTTGGCAGATACACTTGTATAGCCGTCACGGCCTGCAGACTGCAGGAGCTGAAAAATATTGAAATGCAGACCTTGCTGCAGAGACAGATCGCCTGTTATTCGAACCTGGCTATGATGCCAGAAATCCTCCATGAATTTTTTCTGTTCATCGTAGAGCTTCTGAAACCCTTTGGCTGCACTCTTTTCGGCTATATTTTTGACATATGCTTCAAGATCCTTTTCATTAATGCGGCGGGTGTCAGCATAAGCGATGTATTTCTCAAGTGTCAGCGCACGTTTCTTCTCGCATCTGAGCTTAAGGCTGATCATCGGCCTATCCGGATCATCGATAGAGTTCGCATCAGCCAGAATCCGGTTATGATCTAACTGCTGTTCATCCATGAGCAGTTTATGACTGACTGCACAACCCAAACGCATGCCGGAACGGCGCGTATGCTGCTGTAAGGAGATAATAAGTTTATTAAGATCTGCACTTTGATAATCGTTGATCAGCGAGCGGCCCTTAAGACCACTGCCTACTCTTGGGTCTTCACCGCCTTGGCGATTACTGACCATACCATCAATGAAGCTGCCAATCGTTATATCAACATCTGCGTCCAGAGCGAATATTCTGTAGCTGCTGACTGCCAATTCTTTTTGCTGCTGACTGACGAAGCGTTTATTGCTGATCATCAGTCTTTTGCCAGGACTGTAGGTCCAGATGAAGCCTCTTTCTAATATACTGTCGCTCATGGAGAGTTCTCTCTGGTATTCGCTGATTTCGCCGTTTCTGAATGCTTGGTAGAAGCTCAGACGCACACCGTCAACTTCCAAACTGACAGGCAGTGGATTAGCTATGTTTAGAAGCGTTTGACTCTCTTTGGCATAACCAAAGGCGATCTCACCGTACTGTATATCGGCAGACTCATAGAATCCGTTGAGAAATGTTCCGGTCTGATCCTCTATTCCTTCTGGACCGCCTATTCCCGGCAGCGCGTCATCATGACTTCCTCTGATACCAAGATAGCCGTTGCCAAGAGCGAACAGAGAAGCATAATGCGCGTTTCCTCTGATTCTATCGGATAATAATTTGGGCTCACTAATTTTCCAAGGATGAAATACTTCTTGGTTAGTGTTCATCTCTGTCATATGCTTACCTCTCATTCCGGCAGCAAAATAACAGCTGCCTGATGATCGTAACTGGTCAGCCTTTTACGGCACCAGCCATAACACCGCTGATGATGTACCTCTGAGCCAGCAGATAGAAGATGATCACAGGAATGATAGTCATGACGAGCCCGGCCAGAGCCAGATTCCATTGGATATTGAACTCACCGAAGAAGAAAAATGTCGACAACGGTATGGTCCTAAGTGCCGGCTTGCGCAGAACAAGTGACGGCAGCAGATAGTCATTCCAGTAATTGATCACATTCAGAATAGCGACGGTTACAGTAATCGGCAGCAGGTTCGGAAATACGACCTGCCAGAAGGTTGACCATTGATTACAGCCGTCGATCTTGGCACTCTCTTCCATTTCAAGCGGCACACTCTTGACGAAGCCATAATATAGGAATATTGATAAACTCATGCCGAAACCAATATTCATAAATATGAGTCCGTAGCGCGAGTCGATCATTTTGAAGGCAAAATCGCCGCTGCCTAGTCTCCAAGAATTGAAGTATTGAATTAGTGGGATCATGACTGCCTGAAACGGAATCAGCATAGTAGCCAAAAACATATAGAACAGTATCCGTGATCCTCGAGTATTTCTCCTAGCCAGAGCCCAGGCGGCCATCGAAGCAATCAGTACTATGAACACAACGCTGATGCCAACAATAATCAATGAGTTTTTGAGCGAGTTCAAGTATGACATCTGTTTGGCAGCCGCACTGTAGAACTCGAAGCTGAAGACCTCCGGCCAGCCAAGCTGATCAGAAAATATCTGGCCTCTTGTTTTAAATGAATTGATTACGATTATATAAACCGGCCCTATGACCATCAGCGAAAGTATCCAGCCGACGATCGCACCAGTTATGGATTTTTTTGTACTCATTTTCATGTCACTCATGCGCTTACCTCCCTCCGTGATGTCAAATTGACCTGGAACAGAGTAATCACCATGATTACTAAGAAGAAGAGAACAGCCTTAGCCTGAGCTTCAGCAAAATCATTGAAACGATAAGCCGTCTGAAATACATTCATAGCGACCATCTCTGTCGTTCCATACGGACCGCCGTTTGTCAGAGCTAAGTTGATGTCGTACTCCTTGAGTGCTTTTGACAATGTTAAGAACATATTGATGGTAAAAGACGGCACCATCAGCGGCAGCAGGATATGTCTAAGCTGTCTGCCCCAGGAAGCGCCGTCAATCTGAGAAGCTTCCTTGACATCAGTTGATATGCTCTGCAGACCGGCAATGTAGATGATCATCGCATAACCAGCCTGTTGCCAGACGCCAACGATGACCAGACTCCAGAAGGCCATCCTCTCATCGATGATCCAATTGAAAAACGCACCCTCAGCACCCAGCACCTCACCGAGCTGAACAAAAAGTTTGCTGAATATAAACTGCCAGATGAAACCAAGGATAAGACCGCCGATCATATTAGGCATGAAGTAAATAGATCTAAGCACATTTTTTGTCTTGATTTTACTGCTGACCAGAAGAGCCAGCGAAAAACCAATCAAATTAACCAGCACAAGCATGGCAAACGCATACTTGAAAGAAAACAAAAATGACTGCACGAACCGTGCATCCGAGAAGGCAGTGCGATAGTTCTCCAATCCTGTAAATTGTGAACCGGCGAAACTGAAGCCGCCCCAGTCTGTAAAAGAATAGACAATGCCGGAAATGAACGGAACAAGAACAACATTGGCAAAAAACAAAAGAGCCGGGAGTATAAATAGAAAAAAAGTTAGTCTGCTTCTTCTGGCTTTTTTCTTCTTATAGAGCTCAAGTCTCTGCCTGATATCAGTATCCGCAAGCGGTCTCGCGACCGTATTGTTCGAATCATTCATCAGAGATCCCTCCCTATTTAAGTAATAACGGAGGCAGGAGCAACTACAGCTGCTGCCTGCCCCGCTATCAGCAAAAGTTTTGCTTATTTATAGTTTTTGACCCAGGCATCAGACAGCTCTTGCAGAAGTCCTGCCGAATCGATCTGATCAGCATAGTATTTCTGTATACTGGTTGTACCGTCGACGTCCATACCAGACGGGAAGTCTGTGTTATAGACCCAGCCGACAGTCTTACCGCTGCCTGCATACTCGGCAACTGATTCTGTTAAATTTCCTGCAGGAGCTTTTACTCCAGTATATGCAGGTATGAAATTGAGCAGATCTGCTGAATGTTTTTGGCCTTCATCACTTGTAATCAGCCAATCTAGGAAGGTCTTGGCAGCCTTCTGCTGCTCTTCGCTAGCTTCATTGTTAACACTCCATGCTGTTGCTGTCCCAACTGCCAGCTTATCGTTGCCGCCAGTAGGATAAGGGATGAAGCCATAGTCGAATTCAACCTCATTCTGATCGATGACCTGTTGTGCCCAAACGCCCTGATGGATCATGGCATATTTGCCGGCGCTGAAGCCTGCGACCTGATCATCATAGGAGACAAGACCTTTATTGGTAAATTCTTTTATTTTGTCGAGATCGTCTGCCCATTGCTTGATGGATGGGATATCAGCCAGAGTTTGCTCACCGGTGCCGACTTTTGCAAGATTTTCAGAGTAGTCAGGATCGAGTGCGGCGCCCCAGTTGAAGAAATGAATGAAAATAAAATAGTTCTCTTTTGCGAAGCCGAGAGGTGCATCAACACCTTCGACAGTTGCCAGTTTCTCGAATGCTGATACCAGAGCGTCTATGCTGTTAAGGGACGCAGGATCGATTCCAGCATCCGACAGCATGTCAGCATTGTAAATAAGTCCGTAGCCCTCAACAGCAGACGGTAGCCCTATTAACTTATCATCAATAACTACCGCATCTTTTAAATTATCAGGCAGAAGCTTAGCTGCTTCTGTATCATCAAGCGGCGCCATGAACTTTTCGAAATTGACTGTATCCGGACCGGACATCGAGAAAATTGTCGGTGCAGTTGCCGGATCGGCAGCAAAGTTCGATTGTAGAACTGTCGCATAATTATCGCCTGAAGTACCAAGCAGCTCTACTTCGATACCTTCATTCTTCTCATTGAAATCATCAACTACTGTCTGCAGATCACTCTGTATCTCAGTTTTACTCTGCATAAACGTGATTTTGACAACATCTGATTTCCCGCCTCCACAGGCAGTCGAAACAAGTGCCAAGACCAAAACTAGTGCCATTACTACAAATACCTTTTTCATGCAAATACCTCCATTCGATTTACAAGTACAGGTTAGTATTAGTGGTTCTACCATTTGCATCATAGCTCTTGTCTAATCAATCACTTTAGAAATATTTAGAATATTTGTGCAATTTTAATAATACTTTTATTTTCTTCAAACTCACACTGGTGATTGTGTATATAATTAATTCACTCATAGTCATTAATCTCAGCGCTGTCCGGATCAAAACATTTCAGAAACTACAACTGTTCTGAAATCGTTTAGATTATATGCTCATTTGCATTCATCTTTCATTTGCTTCAGACTGTTTGTGAAATCCTATGATATAATAACCTTGGTTATGTATTTTCAATGTTTGAACTGCACTGTTCAGCGATTTTCAATCGCTGCGCTTAGGCGATAATAGCGCAAGGGTATCAATATGAATACTGAACTTGAACAGAAAATGATCCGCGAGAGACTCCGGAACAGCTATATATCCTTCCAGCATCCCTCATTCCTGCTTGAGCAGAGGCTTAATCAGGCAATAATAGCTTCGGATAAGCAGACCGCTCTTATAATTCTCGATCAAATCAACAGTCTGGAACGGGCAGAGCTGGCTGCATCGCCGCTGCGCTCGCTTAAAAATTCAATTATTGGATCATGTACAGTTTATACCAGAGCTAGTATTGCCGGCGGCGTTGATTCTGAAACCGCCTTCATGTTGAGCGATCTTTATATACGCCAGATCGAAAATATCAACAATACTGTTGAAGCGGAAAATCTCGAATATGACATGCTGATTGCTTTTATTGATCTGGTCAGCGAGAACAATGGTCCTAAATATTCGCCTACAATTGGCAAGGCTATGCGCTATATCCAGCACCATATACAATTCAAATTATCATTGTCAGATGTCGCTGCTCATGTAGGTATTCATCCGAATTATCTGTGCAGCCTATTTAAAACAGAGGTCGGCCAGTCGATAATGCAGGTCTATGACCAGGAGCGATGTGAGGCTATCAAGCGTTTTCTCAGTCATACAAATATTAGTTTGACGGATATTGCAGACAACTTCGATTTCAGCAGTGTGTCTTATTTCTCCAGCTATTTTAAAAAACTTACAGGAATATCCCCCTCCGAATATAGACGGAAACATCAAGAGGAAACAATTGGCTACGAACTGCTTGATAAGTAGAAGCTGTTAGCAGACAGGCCAAAGCAGAGATGATCTGAAGAAGAAAGATACACGGAAATGCAGCCTAAGAATCACGGAATCATATGTTTTATAATAAAAAAAGCCTGAAACCTTACAGCCTCAGACCTTTTTTCTGGCGGAGAGTTAGGGATTCGAACCCTAGTTACGCTTTCACGTAAACATGATTTCCAGTCATGCGCCTTCGACCAGCTCAGCCAACTCTCCGTGTTTTTATGACTGCCAGTGGCAGACCCGTTTTCAACAGGCAAAAGAAATCTTATCATCTGGGGAATAAAATGTCAATCGGTCCAACCTTTTTGATTGCCCTGATTTCAGACACTCTGGCGGTTACCGCATTAATTGTTGTCAAAACTGCCATCAAGGCAAAAGAAATGGCCAGCGACCACATACCGTTGATCAGCCCGAAGCTATTGGCAACGGCACCAGCAATATATGGCAGAACAGTGGCCCCTAGACCGCCAAAAGAGAGCAGCAGACCGCTGGCAAATACTGATTCAGATATAAGATAGCTGGCATTCGCGATAGCCATTCCGTAAAAAGCAGATAGTGAAACACCCATAAGAACTACAGCTACAGTCAGCATAGCAGGCGACTCAGATACCAGAAGAATGACAGCTGAGATCGTACAGCCAATTGCTTCGATCATTAATAGCGGTGCTTTTTTTATACGGCTGCCAAACACCGCAGCAGCTATCCTGCCGAAGATCATGAAGACCCAGAGTACAGAGAGCAGACTCTGAGCCTGCGCTTCTGGAACAGCTCTTATTGTTGAGAGATATGATACGAGCCAGCCACTGAAACCAACCTCTGAGCCAACATAGGTAAAAAGAATGAGCATAAACAAATAGTATTTCCACTGCTTCAAGAAGCCAAATGTCTGTTTCTTTTTAACTCCATCGGTACTAGCTGTTGACTCCGTAATCGGCATAACAAGTACAAGTGGGAACATCAATGCACTAAGAAACGCAATCAGAGCTACAGCAGGCCGCCAGCCCAGACCCAGTTGAACAGACAAACTTGTAAGCAGAGGTGCAATGAAGGCACCTATCGAATAACAAGTATGGACCAATGATATCCTGCCCGTGTCACCATCAGTTGCTCTGGTCACCAGAAAATTTATCATATTATTGGCCGTGCCCCAGCCAAGTCCGGTCACAAACAAAGCCACATATAGCAGGGGCAAAGGCGGCAGCAGCGCTACAGTTCCAAAACCAACTGCGAAGAGAACAGAAGCGGCAAGCAGTGTTTTCTTGCGGCCAATAAATGAAGCCAGAATACTGCTGAGAAAATTAGAGAGCAGATTACCTACTGCCTGAACTGACAGCAGCAAACCGCCTTGATCATAGGCGATGCCATAGTCAGCCATCAGATATATAAGAATGGCGCTTGTCATCAAGACAAGCAGCCCATTTACCCAGAAAACATACATCCCGCCAAACATAAACAAGCGGCTGACCTTTTTTACTGTCATAATATCCTCACATTATTATTGTTTGTGTCAAAGCACATGTTATACTTTTCGCAGGTACAATGCAATGTGTATACTATCTCCCACATTCATTTGCCGCCAGGCATATTATCCATGTTGCTAAATGCATTCACTATACGAGGTATCAACATATGAAAACAGCACTCATTACAGGGGCCTCCTCCGGCATTGGCAGAGAATTGGCTCTTCTGCTCGCAGCCCACTACGACAGAATTGTTTTGACCGCAAGAAGCAAATCAAAACTGGAAGAGCTGGCTACAGCTATTGCTAGTACAAGTTGCGAGGCCTATTCAATACCAATCGATCTTAGCCGAGAAGGAGCGGCGGCCGAGCTGTATCATCGGCTCGAGACTGACGATATCGAGGTTGATCTACTGATAAATAACGCCGGCAGCGGTCTCACAGGCCCTTTCCTCAGTCATGATATCAGCAGTGACCATACAACGATCGATCTCAATATTACTGCACTAACAGATCTCTGTCGCTTGATTGGCAGCAAAATGCAGGCGAGAGGCAGCGGCCATATACTAAACGTCGCATCTACAGGTGCATTTCAACCCGGCTCATATATTGCTGTCTACTATGCATCCAAGGCTTATGTCTATTCCTTCTCACTTGCTCTTGCAGATGAGTTAAGAGACAGTGGCGTAAGCGTCTCCGTTCTCTGTCCCGGCGCCACTGCGACTAATTTTTCAGCAAGCTCGGGCAAAGCGGATATAGCAAACGCCATGACTGCGGCTCAAGTGGCACAGGCAGCATGGCAAGGTATTCAGCGTAAAAAAGTTGTGATAATTCCCGGCACCGGCAATAAAATAGCAGTAATGTTCTCAAAAATAATGCCTGACCGGATGATGACATCCATAGTCAGGCGTATTCAGAAAAAACAATATGAACTCTATAGAAGCGGACGCTCCTGATTTTTGTAATACCAAATTGCCAGCTGTGTTCTATCACGCAGCTGCAGCTTCTCCAGAATTACACTGATAGTGTTTCTGACGGTTCCTTCGCCAAGAAACATCTCCGACGCGATCTCCTTGTTGTTTAGGCCTTCAGCGACCAGCCTGATCATTTCCTGCTCGCGCTCCCTGATTTCAAAATGCTGCCAATCAGGTTTACTGGCAGCACTTAGAAGCTGCGGAATTCTGGCTGCTATATCATCATTGTAAACGCTTTGTCCTGACATAACAGCCTTCACAGCAGGAATCAGGCTGTCATAATTCTGCTTAAGAATGTAGCCTCTAGCGCCCATACGCAGGGCCTGAATTATATATTCATCATCAGCGAAGGTCGTAAGATAGAGAATTCTTGCAGTCTGGTCAAAAGCAAGAAGCTGACGGCCTGCTTCCAGTCCGTCAGTCTTCTGCATCCTTATATCCATCATGACTAAATCAGGATTATGTTGCTGGTATAATGGGAGCACTTCGCTGCCGTCATAACCGCAGGCTATTACCTCAAGTTCACTATCGCTCTCAATTATCATTTTAAGCGATATTGTTATCAGCTTATCATCATCTACTATCATCAGGCGTACAGGCATACATATGTCCTTCCTGGCCACCTGAGCAGTTTAGAATTATTACTGATTAGTTCAGGCAGGCTCCGCTGTTATCATTATAACCTGAACTGTTTCAATCTTTCATTAAGCATCTGTGCCTGAGACTGTAATTCTTCACTTGCAGCTGCACTCTCTTCAGCAGTAGCAGAATTTGACTGTACTACCTTCGATACCTGATCGATACCCTGATTGATCTGGGCGATGCCACTTGCTTGTTCATTGGAAGCATTAGCAATACTCTCAACCAGCTTGGCAACCTGATCGATGCCCTCAACAATTGATGTAAGAGAATCTGCAGTGCTGACAGCAATTTTACTGCCACCCTTAACCCTATCAAGAGTTGTTTCAATGTACTCAG
>JAAYFZ010000003.1 GCA_012727965.1 Clostridiaceae bacterium | reverse complement strand
TAACCTCAGCCTGACAGTTCTTGATGCATTTGACCAGCTCATCTATATGTTCTGGCTGAAGTCTGGACACGGCCAGAGTTGGCAGCACCTTGTTGCTGATGCCTGTTTTTATGATTTCTTCACCCATTCGGCGATGCAGTAATCCGGTCAACAAGCTGTCACAAACCAGATCAGGGTGCAGCTTGATTCGTTCATCGATCCAGGTTCTTAGTTCAACTTCAGACATATCAGGCAGAAGATCAAGCTCAAGTACAATCTGTCCGCCGCTCTCTGAGCAAGAAACAGATCTTGAAAGATCCATAGCAGCTATACCTGAAATGCCATAATCAGTCCAAAGGAACTCACCCCGAGCGGTCTGCAGCAGAGTATCATCTTGTCTCATGCTGCCAACCGCCTCAAATCTGATTCCGCTGCACTTCCGGCTTAATGCGAAATCAAGACATAATGGAACAAGAGATGGCTGCGGTTCAATCAGATCATGTCCCAGCTCTCCTGCCAGAATATAGCCGCTCCCGTCTGCACCAAGCTTAGGCGCTGCGCGGCCGCCAGTCGCAAGAATCAAAGTCTCAGACAAATATGTTTTACCCGAAGATGTAACGATTTCATATGCTGGAGCACCGTTTAATGGTTTGGCACCAATATAGAGCGGCTCACGTCGTCTGATTATACTGACTTTTTGATCAATAGCTATTTCAATATTCAGTCTATGGAGCTCAAGGCGCAAAACATCTAGGACCGCTGCCGCCTGATTGCACCAGGGATATACTCTGCCCTCACTGTCCGTTCTGGTCTTAAGACCAATTTCTGCAAAAAAAGACATGACTGCTGCAACCGAGAATCGGTGCAGTGGACCTCTGGCAAAACGAGGCTCTGATCCCAGATAACTATCAGGATCTGCAGCTATATTTGTCAAATTGCAGCGGCCATTGCCAGTCGCCAGCAGCTTGCGTCCGATCCTTGCTTCTTTTTCCAAAATTTGAATTCTACTACCTGCGGGCAGAAGTCTGCCAGCTGCCGCCGCGGCCATCAAACCTGCAGGTCCTCCGCCAATTATGACCAAATCACAAACTGTCTCCATCAATACTGTCCCTTGCCAGCGCTGTTTTTTGCACTCTCGAGCAAGTCCAGACAGCGCGCATACTTACTTTTATGCTCCGGTTCCAAAGGCAGATGCTCCTGAAGCGACTCGCCAAGTTCAAGCAAATCTCTAACATCGCCCTCTTTGAGCTCAAGTTCCAGTTCTAACATCCTCTCCTCGAGATCGCCACCCTTAAGATAGCCATCGTCAAGTGCAAGTTCCATTAAGGTATCACCATAACCAATATCCCAGGAAATTCTCTCGAAATGGGCCTCGCAAACAGGCAAGAGCGGTTTATCATCGATCAGCTCCAAAATTTCCTGCAGCTCATCATCAGGATCGCCATCGCTCACAGCATATTTGAGAAATGCCTGAGAGTCGAAGCCATCCTCTAAATCTGGATTCCATGTATCATTGTTTAAAATCAGATTCCATTCAAGCCTCTGATGAAGACTGGCTGCGATTTTTTCGCCGAGCTTGATTGTCATAACTCTGCTGTCATTTTCCAGTCGAACCCGCAACGTAGCCATTCTCTTATTAAGAACACCATCTGCTGTATCATAATAGAGACTGTGCATTTTCAGCTGTCTGCGTGAACCAGGCATCAAGAGGCCGTTTACCCAGTCATGTTCGAACAATTCGGCAGCCTTACTTGGATCGATCAGCTTCAGCTTCAATTCCGTTTCCATTTTATCCTCCGATTCATATTACTCGTCAGTTAAGTGTACTCTGTAACTGATCAAGTGTTCTGGCAAAAACATTCATAGCCGACTTCAGCGGCTCAGAACTATTCAGATCGACGCCGGCTTTTGCCAATATTTTTAAGGGATAATCAGAGCCGCCCGCAGATAAGAACTTAAGATATCTGGGCACATAATCCTCACCTTGACTTAGTATCATATCAGTTATGGCTACGGCACTGCAGAAGCCGGTAGCATATTTGTAAACATAGAATGAATTGTAGAAATGGGGTATGCGCGACCATTCCCAATGCATGTATTCGTCAATCACCGTGTCTGGTCCGAAATAGGTACGAAGCAGCTGACCATAAACACGGCCGAGTGTATCGGAATTGAGGGTTTCGCCATTTTGCGACATTGCATGAACCTGGTGTTCAAATTCAGCGAACATTGTCTGACGGAAAACAGTTAGGCGGAATCCTTCGAGCTGGTGATTTAGCAGCCAGGCCTGCTCGAGCCTTCCTTCATCAGTCTCGAGATCACATTGATCAAGCAAATAATTGATCAGCAGATTTTCATTTACAGTTGATGCGATTTCAGCCAGGAATATCGGGTAATGAGCTTGCGGGAAGGGACGTCTGGATGAATATAGTGTATGCATGCTATGCCCAAGTTCATGAGCAAGCGTAAACACATCGGACAGAGTCCCGCTGTAGTTCAGCAGTACATATGGATGTGTGCGATATGTACCCCAGGAAAAAGCTCCGCTGGTTTTTGACGGTGTTTCGTAAACATCGATCCAACGGTCTGTAAGATGTTTTTCCATCAACTCGAGATACTCCTGGCCAAGTGGCTTAAGAGCTGCTCTGACGATATTACAGGCCTGATCATAGCTATAGCGTCTCTCCGGCATTTTAACTATCGGAATATAAGTATCATAAATATGAAGCTCGTCTAATTCCATCAGGCGTCGGCGCAAATCAAGATAACGATTTAGAATCGGTTGTGCCTGGTGGATCGTATCGAGAAGATTATCATATAATGTCAGAGGCAAATTATCTGCAAAAAGCGATGACTCTATTGTACTGTCAAAATTTCTGGCTGAAGCAAACAAATAATCCGACCTGATCTGGGTACTGAAGAGAGCTGCAAGTGTATTGCCAAGTGAGGCGTACGCTTCATGGATTCGCTGAAAAGCCGCTGATCTAAGATGACGGCTGGGATTATCACGCAGCTGAGCGAAGCGAGCCATAGTCAGCTTGATTTCACTTCCGTCCTGATCCTTTATCATACCTAGATCGATATCTACATTGTCTAGCATCGTATGAGTATCCTCAATACCCTGGCTGACATTGCCAAATGCTGAAAGCAGTTTCTCCTCAGACTCGCTGAGAATATGAGGACGCTGCCTGATCTGATTGATCAGTCGATGTCTGAATATCTCCAGTTCCGGTTCACTATCTATGTACATTAGCAGCTGTTCTTCAGGAATCGCTGCGATTTCTGGCATCAGAAAAGATGTTCTGCCAGCAGTTTGATAATAGTTGGACATAACCCTTTCAGTCATATCCTGATATTTAGGCAGTGAGTTGTTCTCATCGCGGCGCATTCTGGCATAGGCGACAAGCTCACTAAGCAGAATATCGAGCTCTGTATCAAGCTTAAGCGTCTGTGCGAGTTCAGCAGCAGAAGTACCTACTCTACCCTTGTACTTCTCAATACTGGAAACTATGGCATCAATAGAAGCTAGAGCTTCTTCCCAGGCATTGTCATCTTCGAAAATATCTTCAAGACGCCATTTATAGTTAAGCGGAACTTGTTCCCTGCTCTCCCATACCGGTATTTCAGCAGCTTCAGCTGCTTCCTGATTGGCAGACATAGTTCTACTATCGATAATATGCATATGATCTATTCCTCCATCTGCGAGAGACTTAATCTATGGACACCATCTTGTGTGACCACAGTCAAAGCATCGTCTGTCGCGAAGCCTACACGTACTATTTCAACTGCGAGATTTTGATCGAGCAGCCATTCACGTTTTTTGAGGTCAAAAACCTTGATTCTTGTTCCGCTGCCAATAGCCAGCCGATTCCCTCTAATTGCCGGCAGAGTTATATCCTCTCCTGCCTCATAGCCATCAGACCAGTTGTCCAGTTCAGTTTTGAGATATAGTGACCATTTGTCTCCTTGCCTCTCATTAGCAAGAAGCAGCAAGCCATCATCATAATCTGCCATCGTTCTTATCTCAGAGAAATTCTTAACATATACAGGCTGATCATTATTATAATCCATTCCGGTTATAAAATTCTGACCAGCAGCGGTTATCTGTGAAAAACTATCATATGCAAGCATCGGCATGATCGTTGCATCTTCGGGCATCAGCTGGCCCAGTTCTTTGCCATCTAGACCATATCGCTTATATACCGGCTGAACAGATGAACCATCGGTATTAATCAATGCAACATCGAAGACATCCTCATTAGGTGAGAAAGCAACGTTCAAAACATAACCAGATTCCGGGAAATAGCAATCAAATAGTTTTAGTCCGGTAACTGGTTCATATACCCTGACTATGCCATGACCGTCGGTCTGATCCTCAATAAGCGCAAGCCAGCCATCTTCCCTGACTGCTGCACCGACTATGCGGCCTGCCAGATTGCCTGAGTAGAGAACCCGGTTCTTATCAATCATCACATAATTATGACCATCACGGTCAGCTGCCAGCAGATAATCTCCAGCCTGAACACAAAACGGAGCCGTCAATTCTGCTTGTCCGGAAAAAATCTCTTGTCCCTGGATATTTAAATAAGTTAATTGATTGTTCGTCAATCTGACGGCACCTTCACCGTGCGGCCAGGTGTTTTGAGCCTGTAGCTGATCAACTTCATAGCCTGTATCAAGAACCGGCTGCGCAAGCACAGGCATGGTCTCATCCGGCAGATCGATCTCATCCGGCAAACTGGCTGCAAGCACGATCGCAGCTATCATAAGCAGTAAAGCCAGCACGATCAAAACGATCAGACTGGCCCTGCTTCGACGTGCAGCTGTATATGTTCTTCTCTGATTAACCATAATATTCAGTCAAGCTGATAACCTTTCTCTGTATCGAATACACCATCGACTGCATGTGTTATTGCATATTTCATCATCTTATATGCTGTTATGATACCCTCATTATCCTGAATGTCAGAATAGAAGCTGGCATCTCTATTTATGTAGCAGCCTGTGTATTCTCCATCTATGAAAACATAATCAGTATAATCGTCCCTGCCGGCAAATTCAACTATCTGCGTTCTCGCAGGTTCACCTGTCTCCTGATCAGCCTTGAGTTCAAATTTTATGACGGCGTCAGCCGTATTTTCCGGCTGAGCTTCATGATCTATTCCTGCAAATTTGACGCTGATGATGCTCTGGTAGAATTTTGTATAAAGCGTATTGTTTGTCTGGTTGAATATTTTCGCATTCTTACCATCAAGTATAAATACGGCATTCTCATCTGAAGCAGACTTGCCCTGTTCAATATCAAGATCAACGGCAAAAGACGTACCATAAATGTCTGCTTCAATTCTGCTAACACTACCAATATTATGAAGACTGACAAATGGATCCATCAAGTCCTCCAATGGTATATCAATGCTTGTCAGACTGGCAAGATCTACAGTAAAAACACCGTCTACCAAGCTTGAGAGAGCAAAGGCTTTACCTGTGCCGGCGGAGGCACCTATCATTATTTCTGCTGTGCCTTCAGCCGCTTCTATCTCGAAGATGTAGGCTGGCTTATCCAGGCCGTATATAGACAGATCATGCGGCTCTATTTCGATATATTCTGAGGCTCGAACAGCTGCAAGCTGCTGCAGAAGCTTACCCAGCGCAGAATCGTCGCCGGCATTATTTACAGGTGAAATCATCTCAAAACTGAGCGCAGGAGTTTCTGAATCCCCTTCATTACCAATGAATTCACATGTCGCTTCAAGCTCAAGACCATCTCTGTCACGCGATAAGCTAAACCTTTCAATTTTATTGTATGAGACACCTAAAACAGCTGATCTATCGAGCCAATAGAGCTGGCCTTCTCGCAGATCAGTCAGGCTGGAACTCGAAACAGACACAATGCGGTCATCTATACTTACATATTCAGAATTGCCGCTGCTGAGAGTATCACCGATAGCTATTTTTAGTGTTTCTCCAGATTGGAGAGATAAGCTGACTGTTAGTTTGGCATCATCTAAACCATATGCGGCTAAGTTATCTGCATTTTTTGCAATTTCCTTATCCACAGTAAGGCCGATCAAATCAGAAGCCAATGTAGCCAGTCTATTCTCATCATAGGGCAGGCCGAAATTGTCAACCATTTTCCAGGTTAATTCTTCTTTACCATCTATTGAAATTACTTCAGATTTGAGCCGTATCTCATCTGCTTCATTTATGATCGTAATTGAAGCAACATCTGTTGCCTTGAAATCAAACAGCTTGCTCACGGCAGCAGTTGTTGTCTCTTGAGGCTCATTCTGCTCTGTCGACTGCTGTCTGCCGGCGAAATACCAGACAGCCAGAAGTCCGGCCAGAACTAAAACCATTATCAAAATAAACAGCTTCTGCTTCTTCATTTTTCTGCCTCCGGATCAAAGATGTCTTCTCTTGCGATAGACAACCAACGCGCTGATCAAAAGAATAAGCGGTATGATCAACATAACAATTACTACAGTTGCCACGATTGTTTTACTTGTTCCTCGTGTTATTGCATAGGATGTAGGCACCTTCGGACTGATCATCAGATTGTTCTCATCAGTTTCACCTGCAAGCCAAACGATGCTGTTATAAAACAAATTTGGATTGTAGAGATTCGTGCCGAAGGTCTGAATAATGTCTTCCCGGAAAAGGTCGCTGCTGCCATAAACTATTACTCTTGCCGGATCCTTCACTGAATCCCCATTGACCCAGCCCTTATGCTCAGCCAAATAGCCAAGATACTGGGTATCCTGCGCAGATGCCTGATCGGCGATCCCACCGGCCTCAGCCACGCCTTTTGCCGATGTGGTCAATATTGGTTCAACAGTCAGCCATTGGCGTTCATTTCTCAGCTGCTCAAGTCCACGTGAGTTAAGTGCAAGTGTATAGCGGTCTATAGCCGTTGTTGTCAATGCTCCAGCTGGTGCATTTGCTCTGATAGCATACATGTCCTGCTGGTATTGATTATCTGTTTCTTCATCACGCAGTCGGCTGCTGCTTATTTGAATATTGTATTCACTCAGGAGCTGATTCAGCTCATTGAACTGGGTCGTATTGAAGCTGCTCATGACCATCAGGCTGCCGCCCTGCATAAGCCAGCCGCCAATTAGTTCTCGCTCAGCAGCTGTGATGTCTCTTTTGGGATCGGCCATGATCAGTGCTGCGCAGTCATCGGGTATTGTATCGGCTCCAAATAGATCGAGTGTTTTAACATCATAATTGCCGGCACCGAGTATGCTCAGAATGGTTTTGTACTGAGTATTATGATCGAGCTCCTCATGACCTGTTGAGAAATAGATAACCGGTGTTGTTTCTGAATCAACATAACGGAGCGCGCCTGTGATGCTCTGTTCTGCGATGATGCCAGTCATAACAGTTTCGTAGTTCTGTGTCATTTCGAAAGAATATATATCTGTATTGACCAGATTCTTCAGCTTGCCGGTTGCCTCTGAATACACTGCAATAGATCCGGCTGCCGGGGATACCAGATTTTCCGGATCAATACGCTTAAGCAGCGTAGGATCTACATCCGGATCCGTGAAACTAAGACTGATCTTGCCGTTTGACTTGCTGGCATATTCTTCCAGCATAGGAATCAGGCCCTCATAGTAGGAGTAATACTGGGAATCCCTGGCAAACAATCCAATGATCTCAATCTCATGTTCGAGGCTGCCAATTATCTCTTCACTAATATCACCGATCGAATAGAGCTTATCAGAAGTCCAGTCCCACTTAAGTCTATCACCAAGCAGGCTGTCGAAGACTATGTTGAAAATCAGAATCATCGCTATAAACAAAACGGTTGCAATCAAGGAGAAATTTCGCAATTTTGTATTGCGCATGTCTACTTTGCTCTTCGCTTTTTTTATCTTTTCTTGTCCGGCATTATTATCAATTTTTTTACTTTTCTTATCCATTGTCATATCACCTCTGGCTCCAGCGACGCTTCTCGATCATGCGATTCGTCAGGAAGAGGAAAATAGCAACAATACTGACGAAAAATACAAGTGGAGAAAGCTCAAATATACCTGCTGAAAAATTACCTATTCTGGTCGTTGGATTGATCCAGCGCACTGCATTGGTCACAGCACTACCGGCAGCACTGATTTGTGTTCCGGTCAGACCGAAAAAATTGAGTCGGTCAATCAAGCTCGAAGCAACTGTTCCTAATATCCCAGCCACTGCATCAATTAAGGTTAAAACCATAATTACTATGAAGGAAATAACAGCTGCGATTATTTGATTTTCAGTGATTGCTGAGGCGAATACACCTATCGACAGATAAGCTGCACCTAGAAATACAAAAGCGATATATGCACCAAGAACACTTATGTCGATAACACCGCCATAAAGTGCGGTAATAAGAACATGAATCAGTGTTGATGCTGTCATCGTCAAGAAGAGAAAAAGTGAGGCCAGATATTTGCCTGCAACTATTTCCAGTGTGCTTGCAGGCGATGTGTAAAGCAAAACCTCGGTACCGTTTTTACGATCCTCGGAAAAAGACCTCATCGTCATGAGTGGGATCATTATGAAGAAAAATGACTGCATGAAGGATAACTCACCGACCAGATCGATCGAGCCATTTAGTAAGAACGATGCGAAAAACAGACCACTGAGAGCCATGAATATGGC
Source organism: Clostridiaceae bacterium (assembly GCA_012727965.1). Lineage (GTDB taxonomy): Bacteria > Bacillota > Clostridia > Saccharofermentanales > UBA5734 > JAAYFZ01. Next base: position 695 of record JAAYFZ010000003.1, on the reverse strand, counting down.
TAGGATCACGAAGCCCATCGGTGAACGAAAATAAGCCAGATAGTCTCTCTTACATATTGCTATGATTCTTTTCATAGATGCCTCCTTCTCAAATACCCGTGCCGCTGCCAGTTACTTTGAGGAATATATCCTCAAGTGTAGGATCAAGCGATTTCATCTCTATGATCGGCCAGCTGTTCTCTGCCATTGCGAAGAACACTTGCCTGCGAATATCTGTATTAGGTGCATTTTCAATTTCGAACAATGCTATATTGTTTTCTTTTTCAAGAATTATCTCAACTCTGCTAACACCTTGTATTGCCTTAAGCATAGTGATTATGTTATCGGCAGGACCCTCTGCTGTCAGCTGGAAGCTTGAAGTCTTGGCCATTTTTCGCGATAGCCCGTCAGGAGTATCAATCGCTGCTATTCTGCCCTGATCGATGATTACTACTCGTTCACAAACCGCCTGAACCTCGGGCAGGATATGTGAGCTAAGAATAACCGTATGCTGCTTCCCCAATTCTTTGATTAAATTGCGAATCTCAATGATCTGTTTAGGATCAAGGCCTACGGTCGGCTCATCAAGCACCAATACATCAGGATTACCTATCATTGCTTGAGCGATACCGACACGTTGGCGGTAGCCTTTTGACAGGTTCTTGATCAGTCGCTCAGAAACATCTGCAATTCTGACCATTTTCATGATCCGGGCC
>JAAYFZ010000191.1 GCA_012727965.1 Clostridiaceae bacterium | reverse complement strand
TTTGCTTTGCCCGGCAATAAATTGTATGGTCCAGTGTCGGTACTGGTATCGTTATATGGCAAGGCTATGAAATATCAGAAAGTATCTGCATCGTCTTATTATCCCAGGCCTCATGTTGATTCTGTTGTTATCAAGCTAATTAATAAATTATGGTCAGATACAAATAACCTCGAAAAAGAAACCGACGGCCTTGCTTCGCTAAATCTGATATCAAGACAAAACTTCCATAAATTCCTAAATGTTTGCTTCAGTCAGCGCCGCAAGACTTTTGCCAATGTAATAAGAAACAGTAAATATGGTCAACTTGTATCAGAGGGAATTTTAACATCAATGATCGAAAAATACGGATTAACAAATTCCGCAAGAGCCGAAGAGATCGCTCCGCAGATGTTTTGGGAGCTCTTCATACAGCTGCAACTATAACTGCCGGTGTTGCTGATGTTATGATGTTGAATTATACTAATTGATAACGGAGCATTTGGAAGTCGAGGGGTGATTGAAGTGGCTGATAATATAAGTAAAATCACAGTGAAAATTGGCGGCATGAATTATCAGCTGCTTGCTGCAGAAAATGAGATCTATATGAGGCAGGTTGCTGCTCATGCTGATGAAATGATCAGAAGGGTCATGCAGAATAATCCTCATCTGACACTAAGCATGTCAACTGTCCTGGCGCTGGTAAACGCTGTCGATGAACAATACAATGCGCGCAAGGGTCAGGAAGATGCAGAACATAAAAAGATAGACGCTGAGAAAAAACTTGCAGAGCTTAAATCAGAACTGATGCGTTGTCGTGAACAGACTTGGGAAATAAAAAAGGATCTGCTTCATTATCAAAATTTGTGCAAGGAATACGAAGAACTGCTTGAGAGTGAAACAACGAGCGATGAAGCTGTTTTAAGCAGTATAGAGTCTGAAGCTGTGGAAGTTTCGGAAGATATGATTTCCGATAACGAAGATGATACAAATAACACAATCTCTGAAACCGAAGAGTTTCATCCTTTTGAACAGACAAGGTTAGACGATTATTTGCAGGCGACATCTGCAGAAAAAAAATCAGAATCAGAAATTGAGCAGGAATGAATATATGATTGAGCTGCTCGCTCCCGGTGGAAGCAAAGAAGCAATAGAGAATGCAGCTTATTATGGAGCTGACGCTGTTTATTTCGGTGTCGGCTCTAAGAACGCGCGTGCTGGTGCAGATAATCTGGCAGCTGATCAGATGGAAGAGATTATAGATTTTCTTCATTCCAGATCGGTAAAAGGCTATCTCGCGCTAAATATATTACTGAGAGATCATGAATTGAAGGAAGCGTTTGCTCTCGCAAGCCGTGCTCTGGCAACAGGAGTGGATGGCATAATCGTACAGGACCTTGGTTTGGCTTCCTGGATTCACTCAGAGCTTCCGGCCATGCCTGTACATGCGAGTACTCAAATGACTATAACTGATGAATATGGTATAGACCGTGCACATGAGCTAGGACTTACCAGAGTAGTATTGCCTAGAGAATTAAACGCTAAATCAATTAGACAATTGACAAAATATGCTGAAAATTTAGGTATTGAAACCGAAGTGTTCGTTCACGGTGCTCTATGTGTAGCTTATTCAGGCCAGTGTCTGATCAGCGGTATCAAACGAGGCAGGAGCGCAAATCGTGGACAATGCTCTCAGCCCTGTCGGCTTTCGTATGGGATAAGTGAATACATAAGACCATATAAATATGGTACAGACTGTGAAAATTCTGAATTCAAAAGCCCTCTCATAAGTCCAAAAGATCAGTCTCTGATCAAGCATCTGCCGGAGTTGATAGCTGCCGGTGTAAGTTCACTTAAAATTGAAGGCCGTATGCGCTCTGCAGAATATGCGGCAATGGTGGTATCTGAGTACAGAAGAGCTATCGATCAGGCGCTAGCTGGTTCCGAAGTAATAGAGCCTGACGAGAAGAAGCTGTTAATTGCTTTTAACAGAGGCGGAGAGTTTACTGATAGGCATTATACTTCCAGAAAAGATAACAATTTTGTCACAGGTAAATATCCAGGCAGCTTCGGTTTCTATCTAGGAATAGTTGAAGATATCAGACCGCATCAAGGGTTGCTTAAGATAAAACTAAGCGACGATATATCAGCGATACCTACTCGCGGAGATATACTTTCTATTCGGTCAGCCAGTCGTGAAACTGCCAGTGCTCCAATAGGCGTTATAGAAAAAAACGCCGACAGCTTAATGGTAAAAGCCTTCCACCCGGATGTTCTAAAAAGGATCAGAATAGGTGAACAGGTCTATCAAATGTCTGATCTTGTCAAACTAAATGATATCAAGAAGAATCAGCAGCACAGAATACCACTAGAACTTCATTTTGATACGATGAAATCGACAAGTGAGGTTCAGAATATATCAGAAGCTGCTGTTGATGATATTTGTCCTGCACAAATAATATCTGCAAGGCTCAGATTAAGAATAACCGCTGGCGCATTAGCTGGTCTGGAATCCGTGACAGAAAAATATTATATCGCAAGCGAAAAAACCCTCCCTGAAGATAGGATCAAACAGCAGCTGGCAAAAACAGGTGCTACACAGTTTGCCGCTGACTTAATTGAAATCCAGGACCAGGATGGTTCGGGTGCCAGAATAACAATAGCTGAGCTGAATAGTTTAAGAAGAGATGCGATAGTTGAACTAGAGCAGGCAATGATCGATAGCTTCAAAATCACTTCTTCAGGTAATGAAATAGCAAAACAATCGATAGTGACTTCGCAGGATACTATAGAGAATGAAGCCGGTCCTGTAAAAAACAAACAAATTGACCAAGCGATTGAAGCTAGAAGAAGAATAGATGTCTGGTATCAGCGTTTGCCTGATGAACCTGATCAAACTGCCTGTGGTGCTGACTGTTATATTTTACCGCTCTGGTCTTTGTCTGATAATCGTGGAAGACCATGGATAGAGGCTCTGAGAAAGAAAGAACCTGAGGCCGCTATTTATGCCTGGCTGCCGCCAGCTCCTCAGAATGAGATAGCTGACTGGACCACGAAAATGCTTAGCCAGCTTAATGAGATGAATGTAGATGGTATTTGCAGCGGTCACCCCGGGGCTGTCAAACAAGCGGGCGCGGAGCTTAAGCTTCAGATTGATTCCGGACTGAATATCACAAATAGCCTGACTGCGTCGCTTGCTTTATCGAACGATTTGGATTCTGTGGCTTTTTCAACTGAGCTAACTGCTGCCCAATTGTTTGATATTGTTGATAGTCTTGGAGAGGAGCAATTGGCCAGTACATTTCTAACGCTGCCAATATATGGCCGCCAACGGTTGATGAGCAGTATATATTGTCCTGTCGGACATAATGTATCAGGCTGTAGAAAATGCTATCAGCAAGATACTATTATCAAACCTGATAATGCCAAACTATATGACCTTTGTGATCAGAAAAACAAAAGGATGATACTTCAGACACACCCTCAGTTCTGTACTACTGACATAGTTGATAGTTCCCTATTGCTCGATCTAGATATGTTAAGGCTGCCATGGACGGGAAATATTGCCTGGCGGCTGCATATGCTTGACGAGAGTTATCAGGAGAGAATAGAAATAGTTCAGTCATTTCGTAAGCTTAGTCTTGGAAGTGATCAATATCGCAAAGCTAATGAAGCTGCTGTCGAAAATTCAATTAGAGCTGTAGCTGATAGAATAACAGAAGGTTCTGTTGACAGAAGGAGGGTCATATATGAGTAATACTGATGTTTTTATCAAAATCGAAGGCAAGGGTAAATTGCCTCTTTATGCCTCTGGTGAAGCTGCGGGCTGTGATTTGTTTGCGGCTGAAGATATTATAGTCAGACCTGGCGAGACAAAAGTGATACCTACAGGCATCACAATAGCTCTGCCGGAAGGTGCTGAAGCGCAGATCAGGCCAAGAAGCGGTCTGTCTTTGCGAACAAGTCTTAGAGTTCCAAACAGCCCTGGTACGATCGATTCTGATTATCGCAATCAAGTTGGTGTATTGCTTGAAAACACTTTCAATCCTGCCTTGCTGCCTATCTTGGCAGCCTCTGATCCTGATGTTATCAAAACGCTCGACAAGTACTATCGCGCGGTAACTCTTGAGAGTTATCTGCAGGAAATAAGACCGATGGATAAGCTTGGACTGTCCTCCGACGATTCTGTCTGGCAGAGTTTTCTAGGTAGTGTTATCTTCCTGGATGAGAATAACAATCCATATGGCACAGTTTATATCAAAGAAGGGGACAGAATAGCGCAAATGGTTATAACACGTCATTTGCATGCAAACTTCGTCCAGCATTTTGCTGTTGAAGAAATTGGAAATGATAGAGGTGGCGGCTTCGGATCAACTGGAGTGCGCTGATAAATCGGTCACAGTTTTGTGGAAAAAAGCTGCTATTAGGATTATACTCATTAGAGCGGTCAGGAATAAAGTCATTCTTGTGGCGGCAAATAAAAAACGAATGTGAGGAAGACCATGCTCGAGATTTTTTACTCTCATATTCGCTCGGTTAACGGCAGAACTGTCTATGACCTCGAATCAATAGATCAAATCAGAGATGATTGTTGGGTCAATCTGTATGCGCCTACTGAAGATGAATTGAAACGTGTGGAGAAGGAGCTCGATCTGCCACCGGAGTTTTTGCGTTATGCATTAGATGAAGAGGAGAGACCTCGTATCGACCTTGATGATGATGGTTCGACACAACTTATCATCGCGGACTTCCCATATATCCGAAGAGATGGTCCCCAAGCGAAATATGAGACACAGCCAATGGGTATCATACTATCTGCAAAGTGCCTGGTTACAGTCTCTTTGCGTGAGGCTAGTGTGCTCGATCCCTTCAGGAATAATCGTGTACGCGATTTCGTAACTGGCTTCCGGACCAGATTTACATTTCAGATCATGTATGCAGGCGCCAAGGATTATTTGAAATTTCTGCGCTATATGGATAAGACGATCGATTCGGCGGAACATCAGCTGAGCAAATCTATCAGCAATCGTGAATTATTTAAGCTGATGGAGCTAGGTAAGTCCTTGATCTATTTTTCAACATCGCTTAAATCAAATGAGGCAGTGTTGGAAAAATTGATGCGCAGCAGATTTATCAAGCAGTATGAGGAAGACTCTGAATTACTGGAAGATGTACTGATCGAATATAAACAGGCTCTGGAAATGGCCAATATATACACATCTATCATCAATGGAACCATGGATGCTTATGCTTCAATCATATCCAATAATCTAAATGTTGTTATGAAATTTATGGCGGCTATGACGATAGTTTTGTCTATACCTAATATTTTCACTAGTTTTTTCGGCCAGAATATTCCACTACCGTTTGACGGCTCGGCTTTTGCCGGTAATCCTTGGCCATTTATCATAATTCTTGGACTATGTATTGGTTCTGTGGCCCTAACTATATGGCTTCTTAACAGACGTGATATGTTCTGATTACATCATAATGATTGATAACTCTCTTGTGTCTTAGCGAATATATCTGGTGATGAAGCGCTCTAAATTTTCGATATAGGCGGTTTGATCATTGAGCCAGCTGCCGAGATATTGATCTGACTTGGCTTCGTAGATTTGTGTAGCTGCAGGGTAGAGTCGGACGCGCTCTTGAATAAATGCCTGTGTCGATTCAGATTTGATATGAGCATCGTTGTCTGACCAGGCAATCATAACAGGAAGCTGCATTTGAGATACAATCGTGACCAGATTTGCAGTTTTGCTATGGCCAGCTGACAATCTGACAGCGTAGGGAACTGTATGCTGCAGCAAATAGCGGCCGGCTGCACCTGATTCCCGGGTATCTGCCTGGATATAGTCATCTGGAGAAATTGCAGGCGTATCAAGTATGACAGCACGAATATAACTGCGATCATAAGTTAGTAGTTTTAGCTTGGACGGTATATCATCAGGATCAGTACCGCTGACTGGTAATTCTTCCCAAGCCATCAGAGCTGCGGATACACCGCTGCCGAAACCATAAAGAATAACGTCTTCTGTTGAGGCAAACTGGCGGGCATATTGTATCGCAGCCAGAACATCTTCCCATTCGCTATAGCCGTAAGTAGACATATTACCATCTGACTGACCTGAATATCTAAGATCAAAAGCCAGTACATTTAAACCCCTGTTTACGAGATAATCAAAAAGAGGAGGGCTGTCGAGGTCAAACTGCAGACGATTGCTGCCATTATCATGAACTATGACTACCGTGCTCAAAGGATTACCCTTGGCAGGGAAAAACCAGCCGGACA
>JAAYFZ010000021.1 GCA_012727965.1 Clostridiaceae bacterium | reverse complement strand
GTGCCTCAGTAAGAACGTCGAACAAATTGGACATCCACATTGGCGATACTTGTTTGCTGTAAACCTGAGCAGAACTACCATCTGTCTTGGTCATGGTAACTTCAAGATTATAGCCATTAACCAAAACCTTGCTAACCTCTCCGTTTTCGATCTGGCCTATCAGCTCAGAAAGATTGACTGGAGCCGGCTGTGTCATCCGAGACATGATCACTGACATAACTATTATGACGGCCAGAAGTACTACATAGAACGACATACCGCCGGGTTTTTTTGCCTTCATTGATTGCCTCCCTGCTTATCATCCTTAAGATCTCTGTCATCGCCAAGAATGGAAACCTCCGGAAGATTGCGGTATTTGCCGTCGAAATCCAGACCATATCCGACAATAAACTCATCAGGTATTTTCATACCGACATAATCAACATCTACTTCAACTCGTCTGCGCTCAGGCTTGTCAAAAGCTGTACACAAAGCTACACTAGCAGGATTTCTGGTAGTAAGCAGTTCTCTTAGATGTTTCAGAGTCAAACCGGAATCGACGATATCTTCAACAACGATTATATGTTTGCCTGTAATATCTGTATCAAGATCTTTGTTTATACGGACAACACCTGAAGTTTTTGTTCCACTGCCATAGCTGGAAACAGACATAAAATCAACTTTCAAAGGCACTGTGATGTATCTGGCCAGATCAGCCATAAAAGCGTAAGCTCCTTTGAGGACACCTATCAAAATAATCTCTCTGTCCTCATAGTCTCTTGAAATCTGAGCACCAAGCCTGCGACACATCTGATCGATTTCTTCTTTTGTGATCAGAACTTCTTTAATGTATTTTGCCATTATCAATTTGCCTCCCGGATCTATTCGAATAATTATTTTATCAATCTTTTGTCTATTAATCTCGTACCTTCTGCAACGTTCTGAAAAAATAATGAAGAATTACTACAAGTTTTATCTTTGCCAGATCAATCGGATGGCCGAATGATCTATATCATCAATTTTACAAATATATGCATCCCCACAAGCATGTTCTGGCAGCCACACTATATCGCTGCCATTCGCTATAACAGGCAGATGATTTCTTAGCTTCGGATCAATTTTTTCTTCATTCATAAATTTTTTCAGTGTCCTGGTCCCCTGCCGTCCTGCCGGTTTGATATGGTCGCCAGGCCTACGCAGACGTACTACACAGCCAGCAGGAAGACCCTGACTGAAACAATTCATCTCGCTATTATAACGGAAATCTCTGTCATACTCAATCTTTACGGCTTCGATGCTTCCAAGTCCGCTTGGAAGCACAGTGGTTCCAGGAATATTAAGCTGTATCTCCCAATCATCAGACTCGTTATCGGAGGAAGTAATGTCCTTTTTCTCGAGCAATATCCTGCCCTGATAATTTCTTATCGACAAGCCATATGGTAAATCGTATGGTCCAGCTTGTTTTTGCAGCACCTCTTGCATCAAAGCAAGATGTATTTGCGAAAGATCCTTGACCGTTCCGGAAATACGTAGAAAAAAAGATTTCAAGACTCTCATCTGAATTGCTGTATGTTCTTTTGTCAGAAG
>JAAYFZ010000190.1 GCA_012727965.1 Clostridiaceae bacterium | reverse complement strand
TTAAGGCTCTCCCCTTTTTTGTATTTTCATAGGTAATCCACTAAGCATAAGTATCTGATCAGCAAGAGTCTTAAGATCCTCCGTTTCATGACTTACGATTAGTACCAGACTGTTTCTGCCAAGATCATTTATGTGGGGGAAAATAGAGTCCTTAAGGTCACGGTCGAGACCTTTGAACGGTTCGTCAAGTATAAATATGTCTCCGCCATATGCCAAAGCTCTTGCAAGCGCTGCTCTTCGCTGCATACCGCCGCTGAGTTCATGTGGATAGGAATATGCCTGTTCAGTCAGACTAAGAGCTTCAAGGTAGTATCTGATGATGGCTGCCTCTTTTTGAACAGCCAGCAAATTGCCGATCAGATTCATCCAAGGCAGCAGTCTATCTTCCTGAAAAACCATCGATATTCGTTTGCCATCAAGGCCATCTATATATCCTTCATCACTTGACTCAAGACCTGCCAGAATACGCAGCATAGTTGTTTTTCCGCAGCCTGAAGGGCCCGACAAACCTATAATGCCAGTTTCCGGGAGTTCAAGTGAGAAGCCATTAAGCACTTCAAGCTCACCAAAACGTTTATTGATATTATGCAGGCCTATACCCAAAACAATTTCTCCTTATCCTCTGATCCTTCTCTTCAGGCTTAATCTACTAAGCAGATGTCGTGAGTTGCTTCGATACAATCTGCCCTGATGACTGATCAGATTTTGCAAAAAATAAAATCCCCTGATAACAATTTTTTCCAGTATCATACTCATGATAATTATAACTGCCGTATATGCAAATAAATCAATTGTCTCCAGGTAGATCTTCGACTCATAGAGCTCTTTACCAAGTGAAAATGCAGGCGTGCTCAGGACCTCGGCAGCAATACCTGCCTTCCAGCCTAAACCAAGCGCTGTTGAAACAGCACTAATCAGATATGGAGACAGTGAGGGCAAATATATTAGCCGAACACGCTTAAGCCGACTCATTCTGAAGAGCCTGCCCATCTCGAGCAGCTGACTATCTGTTTTTCTGATTCCTTCGACCAGATTTGCCCAGACGATCGGCATGACCATCAGGAATACTATAAACACTACCACCCTGACACTGCTCATCCAAATCAGAGCTAGGATAATAAAGGAAGATACGGGCGTGGCTCTAATCATGCTCAGGAGTGGTTTGAAGAGCATTGCAAACCATGAACTGATGGATGAAAACACTGCAAGAACGATTCCTGCTGCCAGACCCAGCAAAAAACCAAGCCCGATCCTGGCCAAAGATCTAAGAGTCGATACCCAGAATTCATTTTGTCTAAAAAGCTCAGTCAGTCGCTGCCAGACCTGCAATGGAGATGAGAACACAATATCACGATCAATTATCATATAAACCAGCTGCCAGACGATCAGCCAGAATATGATCACAAGAAAGAAGCGCAGGCCTCTGCCTGCGCATTCTCTGATGCGACCCATTAATGTCTTATCACTATTTACGCCTTGTAGGGCATTTCTACTGTTATTGTCATTTGACTCAGTCATTTACCTTGTAATAGAAGTCGTCCCCTGGTAGCTTACCGCCTATAGACTGTGGGTTTGCCGCTAGCAGCGTCTCAAGCAGTGGCTCAAGAACAGGCTTCATATCATCTCCTGCAATCATAGTTATGTAGCAATTAGGTATTGCGGCTGTTGCCAGTCCTGCATCTGCCATTATCTCATATTTAGCTACAAGCTCGCCAGTATCTGCAGGATTTTCATTGGCGAATTCTGTTGATATCTCATAATCTGCCAAAAAAGCAGCCAGAGCTTCAGGATATTCTTCTGCAAAAGATCTGCTTACTGCCAGACAGCCCATAGCCAGATCTCCCTCACCACCTTGTGCCGTCTGATTTTCATTCCAGACTTGTGTAAGATCGAGAGCTACTCTCATATCGGCTCGTTTACTAAGAACAGTAGTAACAAAAGGTTCTGGAAGCATAACCAGATCTGCCTGCCCAGATGCTGCAAGTGTCGCAAGCTCTGAATGTTCTGCCTTGAATGAGACAGAAGCATCTACGTTATTATCTGCTAATAGTTTAGACAAAACAAATTCAGGCACTGCGCCCTGACCAGTAGCCAGAATCTCTTTGCCAGAAAGATCTTCTATACTCTGAACACTCTCACCTGCTTCCAGGATATAAAGTACACCTAGTGTATTGA
>JAAYFZ010000189.1 GCA_012727965.1 Clostridiaceae bacterium | reverse complement strand
TGGCATTGCCTTTTTCGCCTTGCAGCGGCATTTGGCGGAAACCTACTCTTCTCAGAGCGGAAAAAGCTGAGTCAACACGTGGCTGCCAAACTGCCAGAGCTATCAGTATATGGACCTCATCTTCACGAAGTATTTCAATATGGTGTTCCGGAGAATTCTCCTCAAGCTCAGCGCGCAGCTCATGCAGCTGATCCTGGGTATCTAGGCTGCCAAGAAAAACCTTGGTCTGCTCAGTTCCCCTTACCGCCAGATCGATATCGACACCAGTCCAAGGCTCAAGCATATCTTCGCGGTTATGCAACTGGGCGATTTTTGTCATGACTTCGTCGAGCCTTAGCCGCTTTTCTTCGAAGTTGACAAGTCTGTCAACTATCTCCTGCTCACGATTGCCGGCCTCAAGTAGTTGAGCATCGGTTGCATTCTCAAGAGTTTTATTGTTCTGGTCCAGAATCTCATTGCTTCTCTCGATAGCAAGCTCAAGTCTGGACATAGCGTCAAGAGATGCGGTATGCGACTGTTCCTCGGCTGATGTCTGATATGGTGATTCCTCGAAGCGCTCAGAAAGCCAATCATGCACTACTGGCTTGACCGGCTGTTCTTCAAGGGCTTTCTCTATTTCAGCTTCAGGCTCATCCGGCTGCACAGTGTCCAGCTCGACCAATCCGAGCTTCATAAGCGTATCTATGACAGATGACTTGTCCTCGGTCATGCCGATGACTGTCATATGACTCATTTTAACGATCGACACTGTACTTCACGATCCTTTCTGCTACTGCATCGGCAGCATCACTGATCACATGATCAGGCACATCCAGCTCGTTTATCTGTATAGCCTCAGCCTCGATAGAATCTACTTCTTTCTGTGCGGCTGACATAGCATCTGCCTGCTCAAGCTCTGCCTGTTTGCGGGCAGAAGCGACGATTTCCGCGGCCCGGACCCGCGCGTCCTCAATAGACTTGGCAGCCTGTTCCTTAGCAGCCTCAATCAGCTCATCAGCCTGCTGTTCTGCAGATCTGATATTGCCGATAAAATCCTGATCAACCATGATTAAACCTCCTGAAGAGCCATAATAATTATAGTCCTGCGAATTATATCATAACTAATAGATAGATGCACCACAAAAAGTTACCTTATTCAAGCCTCAATTGCTCCCATTTGTCTTCCACTGATAGACCGCAGCAAAATGTAGAGAGCTGCGCTTAGCAGCCAAGGCAATACAACCAGTACGACAAAGGCCAAAGGCCAGAATCCAGACAGTAAATATGCCGGCAATACACATATGGCAATCATCACCAGCGCAGCCAGCATGCCATAGAGTACATTCAGATTTTGCTTAACAGCTTTTTGCTCATTATCCCAGTTAAGCTTAGGCCAGAGCAAATCGAAAATTATGCCGGCAGCAGAAGGTAAAGCACAGGCACCCGGCAGTACAGCAACAGCAAGTAAAATGAGCCAGAGAGGTGGCTGCAGCATTATGGTCGCGGCGATAATTGCCACCAAAGCGCCAGCAAGAGCCATCAGAACTCCGACGGTGACTTTTGCCAGTAATTGTTTGTTATACGATACAGGTATCATTTTCATAACATAAAGCAGCTTGCCCTCGCGCGATAATGCGCTGGCAGCGATACCATTAGTACCAGCTACAAATGCTGAAAAAGCAAAAACGATCATCATAATGATTGTTATGACAAAATCAGAATCAACACTGATTTGGGCTGTTGCCTTCCTCAGTTCCGACAGAGTTTCTGTGAAGCTGCCTTGTGTAAGCAGCGGCATCAGCAGAAATACCGGCCAGAGAAAATTCATAATGACATTGTTCATTAAGAAAATTGGTGTACGAATCAGCAGTCTGACATCTTTAACAACCATAGTCCAGAAGAGGCTGCCAGATTTGCCGGCTGCGTCAAGCTCTCTGTCATTCAAGCGACGCTTGCGTCCACCAGACATGCCAACACTTACGACCCCCTGGAAATAGAAAGCTCTGCCGACAAGCAAGACCAGAAGCCAGGCTATAACAGCAAATAGAATAAGCAGCAGCAGATCGATCAGATTGAAAGCACCGCTGCCATAGGCAAGCAGTCTTGAAGCCTGTGCCACACCCGGAAAGACCGATGAAGTCACTGAAGTCAGACTGTCAGTCCCGGCCTCGATCCATTCGGCAAATTCGCCGCCGCCGCGTCCGGCCATCGACTGAATAAAAGAAACCATACCGAACGTTCCGACCAGCAGAAGCAGGCTTGAAATAGTATTGAATCTATCCTTGTTTCTGGCAAAAGGCGTAAGTCTCATCAGCAGGATTACAATTATAGAGGCCGCACATAGTGGTATAAGAGGCAGAAGCAGCAAACAGATTACCATCAGAAGATAATAATACCAGGCGGCATTGCTCATAACACCATAAACTGTCAAAGAAGGCAGCAAGAAGGCCATAATGATCATTTCTATGTATACGACCGTCACCAGAAGCTTCGCACTGATGATCTCACCGGATCTTAGTGGAAGCGGCAGCAGTCTGATAACATCTGATGAATAGTAGAAGATACTAATAGCATAAACCGCGCCGAAGACAAAGGTCATGACAGCAGCAGCTGACAGGTAGAGCTGAGGTATCAATACAGTTAGCGAAAATGGTTCCAACATTCTAAATAGACCCATGCTGGAAGCAGCCATCAGCCCTCCCATATACAGGAAGAGGAATGTAAATAGAAGTAAACTGCCCAAACTACCCAGCTTCTTCTTCTTCTTGGCATCACTGCCGAAAACAGCGAAGCCGCTGCCACGCAGCATAACCATGGTAAGTCTCAGGATCTGTCTCATGCCTGACCCTCCTCCGAAGCAGCGGAACCCTCAGAAACAAGTCTTAGGAACATAGCTTCGAGTGAGTCATCAGCTCTGCTAAGTTCACGCATCTCTGCCAGAGTACCGCTGAATCTTATATGTCCACGATCTATAATAGCAAGCTCGTCACAGATTCGTTCGGCGACTTCAAGCACATGAGTTGAGAAAAAAACAGTATTGCCGGCATCCGCATGCTCACGCATCATAGTTTTCAGTTCATAAGACGACTGAGGATCAAGCCCGGTCATTGGTTCATCAAGTATCCAAATATCCGGATCATGAATCAGTGCACCAATGATCATCAGTTTCTGACGCATACCATGTGAATAGCTCTGGATACGATCACCAAGAGCATCAGTCAAAGCTAGTCTGCTTGCCAGTTTCTTAATTCGCTCAGCTCTGATATCAGAAGGTACTTTGTAAACATCACCGAGAAAACGAAGATATTCAACACCTCTGAGTCTCGGGAAAATATTTGGGTCATCAGGTACGAGGCCGAAACAGCTCTTGGCGGCAAAAGGATCCTTGATTATACTCTTGCCATTAAGAACAATATCTCCACTGTCAGGACTGAGTATACCTGTGATCATTTTGATCGTTGTCGTTTTCCCAGCACCATTCGGTCCCAAAAAACCGAATATCCTGCCTGCGTCGATACTAAGATCGATGTTGTCCACTGCCTTGACATCTCCGTGATAGCTCTTGCTGACTCCTTGAATCTCAATCATGGTCTGCCTCCCTGTAATAATTCATGTCTGAAATTTGTTTCAATTTTTTCATTATACCATCCAAGCAGCTTAATATAAGGCATTTCTCTGCTCAATTGATAAAGAGCTGACAAAGCCTGTTCACTACCGGCAAGGCAATCCGCATCGAGATAAAACAGATAAGACCACGGCTGATTTGGATCTGGCCTTGACTGAATCTTGCTCAAATTAATCCCGCGATCAGCAAATAGCGCCAACATAGAAGCAAGTGCGCCGCTCTGATGAGGAAGACGCAGCACCAGACTCAGACGGTCAGCCTGCGGAGTAATCAAGATTTGTCTGCCAACTGCGATAAAACGTGTCTGATTATGAGTTGTATTGGCTATATTATCCAGAAGAACATCCAGACCATTTTCAGAGGCTGCTTCCGATGAAGCTATAGCGGCAATATCTGCTCCTTCGCTCGCAGCTACATGAGCCGCAGCATAAGCAGTATTCAACGATTCTACTACCTGCCAGCCATAACGGCTGATTGCTTCTGAGCATTGCGCCAATGCCTGCGGATGCGATACCACTTCGCGAATATCTTCCAGCCTGGTTCCCGGTTTGACCATTAAGCAGTGGCTGATCGGCAGCGACAAAGAAGTTTGAATCGATAGATGATGGCCGATCAGCAAATCGTAGACATCATCGACAGTACCAGCTGTGCTGTTTTCAAGCGGCAACACAGCAATATCGGCAGCGCCGTCTGAAACCAGGTCACAAGCATCTGCAAAAGTTCTGGCCGAGCTGATCTCTGCCTCGGGGAACAGCAAACGACAGGCTTGTGAAGAATAAGATGATAGCGGACCCTGGTAAACAGCCGTCTTGACCTCCGGCGGTTCTCGCAGCGCACCCTCAAGGACTCTGCCCAGTTCATAACTCTCATCAAACCCTCGCAGCAGATCATACTGAGCCCCGCGTGACAGTCGCATCAGAGTTCTCATGAGATTCTGTGCACGCAAACTATCATCGCCAATACAGCATGAACCTGCCCATGTAAGAAGTTCCTCTTCACGGGCCGAGTCGTAAACAGGCTTGTCAGTCCCTGCTTTGGTTTTGGCAATTGATCTGGCAACCTGCATTCTTTCGCGAAAAAGTTCAAGCAGCCTATCATCTATAGAGCTGATTTTCTCTCTTAATCCTTGAAGATCCTCAGTCATTATTAGTCTGTCCCTTCTGTGTGAGCAAATTAACCAGCTGTTCGAGACCGATTCTATAACTATCCCTGCCTAAACCGGAAATCTGGCCGCTGCAGACATCCTTGATAACAGAAACACGGCGGAAATCCTCGCGTTTTTGAATATCAGAAATATGAATCTCCATTACTGGAACCGGACAGAGCTCAATAGCATCACGCAAAGCATAGCTGTAGTGAGTTAGAGCTCCGGCATTCAGAAGCATGCCGGCACAAAAGTCCATTGTCTCATGAATTTTGTCGATTATATAACCTTCATGATTAGACTGAAAACAATATAGATCATAACCAAGTGCATCGGCCTGCATACGCAGTGAATGCTCGATATCTTTTAGTGTGAAACTACCATATTGTCCTGGGTCGCGTCTTCCCAGCATATTAAGATTAGGTCCATGCAGAAGCATGATCGCCGGACGTTCAACACCAGAATGTTCTTCACTCTTTAGGGATTTGCCAACATTTCCTTCCTCTTCACACATATTTCCATCCTCACTTATCGTCTGTCTTGAAGGCAGTCAGCCTGCCCTCTGCTTCCATGATCAGATCCAGCGCAAAAACTGCGGCAGCCGCCTCGACTACAGGCACAGCCCGCGGAACAATACAAGGGTCGTGTCGACCGTGAATAATAAGCTCTTCGCTCTCACCCGTTTGCAGGTTGATGGTCTGCTGAGGTTTACCGATCGACGCAGTTGGTTTAAAAGCAACTCTAAATACCAGTGGCATGCCATTGCTGATACCACCGTCCGAGCCACCGCCGTTGTTGCTCTGCATACGGATGCCATTGCCGGCATAAGCAGGAACATCATTGTTTTGTGAGCCATTGCGGCGCGAAGCTTGAAATCCAGCCCCAAACTCGACGCCTTTTACCGCGGGTATAGCAAAAAGAAGCCCACCTAATCTGGACTCGATCCCATCGAAAATCGGATCGCCCAGGCCAGCCGGCAATCCAACCACGAAGCATTCTACAACACCACCGACAGAATCGGTTTGTGCCTTGGCCTTCAAAACGGCTTGCTTCATTGCTTCACCGGCACTGGCAGAAACAGTCGGGATCGACTGAGCTGCGAAACTCTTCAAAATATCGATATCAGGAGAAGCAGGATCAAGCGGCTGATCATTGATACCGGCGATCTCAGTGATTCTAGCCGCGATCAAAATTCCACGTTTTGCCAGAATTTGTTTGCTGACAGCACCGGCAAAAGTCAACGGAGCTGTAAGTCTGCCCGAGAAGTGGCCACCGCCGCGCGGGTCATTGAAACCCTGATACCTGGCCAGACCAGTAAGGTCTGCATGTCCAGGACGAGGCTTGATCCTCAGCTCGGAATAATCACCAGAGCGGGTGTCTGAATTTCTAATCAGTCCAGCCAGCGGGGTCCCGGTTGTACAGCCTTCGAAAAAGCCAGACAGAATTTCAACCTGATCAGCTTCACTACGCGGTGTTGACCAGGCAGTCCGGCCCGGAGCACGTCGCTGCATCATCTCCTCAACAGTCTTGAGATCAATTATTTGACCAGAGGGCAGACCATCGATAACCACTCCGATTCCTGCTCCATGCGACTCGCCAAACAGGCTGATTTTCAGCATATTACCCCAAATTGAGCTCATAACAGCTACCTCCAAGTTCTTTTAGACGCAGGAAGAAGTCTGGATAAGACTTATTGACAGCCTGCGCGCCTACTATCTCCACACCATTTTTGGAAAAGAGCGCAGCTATCGCCAGTGCCATGACAATACGATGATCGTTGTGGCCACTAGCCCGGCCTCCCTCTAGAGGTCTGCCGCCATATATGACAAGACCATCTCCATGCTGCTTGATATCAATTCCAATACCGGACAATGCCTCTTCTGTACTTTGCAGCCGGTCACTCTCTTTCAGTCTCAGCCTGGCCGCGTTAACGAGCTCAGTTCTGGCCGGAACAAGAGATGCCGCGACTGCAAGTATGGGCACCAGATCAGGTATCTGCGAAACATCGATCGTATAGCTTTCCAGTCCACGGCCAAAATCAGCCAGCAGCGAAATAATTGCACGGTCGCCCTGAACAGAACCTGCACGCAGCCCCTCTACCTCGATATTATTACCGCCAAAAGCAGCGGTCAGCCAGAACGCAGCCTGTGAATAGTCAGCCTCGACCTTGTAGACCGCCGGACTGTATTTCTGACCGCCTCTGATCGACCAGCCGTTTTCTTTTTCTTCAACTGTTACACCATAAGCAGCCATCGTACCCAGAGTCATGTCCACATAGGGCGCCGACTGCAGACCACTGGTCAGAATCAGCTCGGAATCCCCTGCGAGAAGCGGCAGAGCCAGCAGCATACCTGAAATATATTGCGAGCTTATATGACCAGGTGCATAAAAAACACCTGGCTCAAGCTTGCCTTGTATTTTCAGCGGCAGACTCAAACCAGACGGCATCTCAAGCTCAACACCATGACCATGGAGAATGTCCTGATATTCCTTCATAGGCCTGGCAGGCAGACGACCATGCCCGGCAAAAGTCGAGTCCCTGCCTAGAGCGGCGGCCACAGGCACAAGCAGACGCAGAGTCGTACCAGATTCACCGCAGTTAAGGGGCAGATCACTGTTCCCAAGAAGTCGCTGCAGACATTCGTCAGTCGCTTTTATATCATCCGACCAATGTCTTCCCAGGCCCTCAGGCAGCTCGATCTGAGCCGCAAGCCGGCTGCAGATCAAGGCTCTGTGGGCATCGCTTTTTGAAGGCGGAGGAATTATGGTACCGGACAAATGTCCAGGTTCTACTCTCATGGTGTGGTCAGGCATGCTGCCACACCTCCTGCAGCAGCTCTGCCAGTTCAGTTCTCTTCATCGGTTTTAGGAAGGCATCCCCGATTCCTCTTAGCAATACGAAATAGAGACGTGATCCCATATTTTTCTTATCTGATGCGATCACCGGCAGGATATCCTCAAGCGGCAAGTCAGTTGATACAGGCAGCTTATAGCTCTCAAGAACTTTTATTATCCGGTCAGCTG
>JAAYFZ010000188.1 GCA_012727965.1 Clostridiaceae bacterium | reverse complement strand
ATGACAAGGAGACAGCCCTGCTTCTACCACTGGTAAAAGCCGATGAAAGCGCAAGCTTGCTGCAGCTTTTGCTGCCGGAATATTCAGTAGTGACTGAGCTTAACACATCACCACGCAAGGCCTTAAGAAGATTCTTAATGGTACCTGTTCTTATTGTTTTACTGGTTGTTGTTATACCTTCACTTATTTGGTTCCGTCCAGGGCTGCTGTCACTACTTCTAATACTACCTCTGGTAATATTAACGCGTTGGCTTGGCTACAAAAATGCGGCCATAGGCTACAATGCTAATGTAGTTGAAATCAGAAACGGCAGCTGGCACAGTTCACTCTATAGGATCAAGACAGAAGCCGTACAGACGATAGGAACCAGAGCCCATCCCCTGCTCCGCCGGGCAGGTCTGGCACATTATGAATTAAATTATCATGCACCAGTATTGTCTTCCAGCGTTTGGACTTCTTTTCTCGAGGATAAACATTTGAACAAACTGCGCACTTTGCTGGAAAACAGTGATTGATACCTAACTGCCATACATAGCAGGCTTAGCCTATTTGCCATATTCCTTCTATGTGAATATAATTAGATAGATGCATTCTAAATGATAACAATAAATTGGAGAGTGATTACTTGGACCCTGATAGTATATGGCAATTAATTGCGCTAATTGTACTATTGATGATGTCAGCCTTTTTTTCTGCTTCAGAAACTGCTTTGACCAGTATCAATCGGATCAGGCTAAGACAGAGGATCGAAGAAGGACATAAATCAGCGATACTTATTGGCAAGATGCTGGAATCACCCGATCAGTGGCTTAGCGCTATTCTGGTCGGAAACAATGTTGTAAACATCGGTGCCTCGGCTCTGGCAACGTCTCTTGCTATCAATACATTCGGCAGCAAAGGTATCGGTATCGCAACCGGTATCATGACTTTGCTCGTTTTGATATTTTCTGAGATCACACCGAAATCACTTGCAGCAAGTAAGGCTGATGGCATTGCAGCGGCTGTTGCCATACCCATTTTCATGCTGATGAAACTACTGCGTCCGCTTATTTTCATCCTGACGGGTATCACCCGTTTTATTCTCAGACTATTCGGTATCAATCAGAATAGTCAATCAACACATGTAACTGAAGAAGAGCTAAAAACTATGATGGACGTCAGTCATGAAGAAGGACAGCTAGAGGATGATGAGAAACGCCTTCTGGAAAAGGTTTTTGAATTCGGTGATGAGCAGGTTAGATATGTGATGATACCGAGAACCGAGGTATTCGCGATTGACCGTGAAGACGACTATCAGATCATATTGGAAACCTTCAAGTCGACCAGGTTTTCGCGCCTTCCTGTATACGATGAAACCCTTGACAGTATCATTGGCTTGCTGCACATGAAGGATTTTTTCCTCTTCAGCGGCGATCCTGACAATTTTAATATAGAAGAACTGATCCGGAAGGCTTACTATACTATTGAGAGCAAAAGAATCGCCGATCTCTTCGAAGAAATGAGAGCACAAAAACAGCAAATGGCAATCGTAGT
Source organism: Clostridiaceae bacterium (assembly GCA_012727965.1). Taxonomy (GTDB): domain Bacteria; phylum Bacillota; class Clostridia; order Saccharofermentanales; family UBA5734; genus JAAYFZ01. The sequence continues at coordinate 23,911 of JAAYFZ010000188.1, read as the reverse complement.
AGACGAATATGGCGGTACAGCTGGAATAATAACTACACAAGACATTGTCGAGGTAATTTTCGGGGATATTGACGATGAGCATGATACGTATAACCCTGACATAGAGAAAATCGGTCCAAATGAATACTGGGTAAAAGGTTCACTTAGACTGAAAGATCTAAATGAAGAACTTAATCTCGAACTGGAATCAGATGATTACGAAACCATCGGCGGACTTGTAATCGGACAGCTGGGAACTTTTCCCAGTCTAGGTGAAACGATCATTGTAGATGGACTAATCTGTCAGGTGCTTGATAGGACAAGAACCAGGATCACCAAATTAAGCATACGGCTTTGTAATTCCTCTGATGGAAACGGAGACAGTAATTGTGAATCGCAAACAAGATAAGCATCAAGATTATCGTGGGCAGAAAATAGTTAAATATCTTCTGCTTCCTATGTCTGCATGTCTGGCAGTGATTTTATCTATTGCCTTCTTGTTTCATCTGCTAGGTGACGATACCAGGATTAGCGGTTCTCAAGAATCTATAGCATCTCAGGCGGTTGAAGCTTATGAGACCATGCCCTTGTCATCTGCCATTGAACAAACAGAGACAACTAATACAGTGCCGCCTGAGACCATGCAAAATACAACTACTTCAATTGAAGTAAGTGACCAAGAAGAAACTCAACCTCATTCTACTGAGCAAACAGCTTCAGCCAGGTATACTTACCTACCGCAGTCAGAGCTGAAATTATACGATGGTATTGCTGATCCAAGAACTGTGAAAGCACGTGATGTAATTGATCCTCACAGTTTTTCTGCCCTCGTGAACAAGGGCTTCACATTGCCAGCTGACTTCGAACCTGCTGAACTGGTTCCAGCATCTGGTTTCGATTGGTTTCAACTTCATCCTGCTGCTGCTGCTGCCTGGACAGATCTTAGGCAAGCTTGCCAGCAAGAAACCGGTATTGTGCTGTATATGACCTCTGCTTATAGAAGCTTCGATGTCCAAAACATGCTTTTCAACAGTGCACTGAATAGAAAAGGTATAGCAATGAGTGTAGGTTATAACGCTTATCAGGGCAGATCAGAGCATCAGCTAGGACTTGCAATCGATATAATGGATAGCAATACTTCGAAAAACAGCACCCGTTTTGCACAGACTGAGACCTATGGTTGGATGATGAAAAATGCTGCCAGGTTTGGTTTCATTCTTCGATATCCAGCGCATAAGGTTCATATTACAGATTATAGCTATGAGCCTTGGCATTTTCGTTATGTAGGTATAGAACTGGCAAATCATCTAGCAGAATATGATCTGACACTAGAGGAATACCACGGTCTTGGGCCTCTAAGCGATTTTATTACAGATCCCTCTTGATATATTTTAGCCAAATCTACCTGTGACATAATTGTCAGTTCTCTGATCAGCAGGGTTAGAAAAAATAGTTTCTGTGCGATCATATTCGACAACCTCTCCGGATAAAAAGAAGGCCGTTTTGTCGGAAATGCGGCTAGCTTGCTGCATAGAATGTGTGACAATAATAATCGTATAATCTTGTTTAAGTCTTACTATGAGGTCTTCAACTCGATAAGAAGCAACTGGGTCAAGTGCTGATGTTGGTTCGTCAAGCAGCAGAACATCAGGCTCAACAGCCAGACAGCGTGCAATGCACAATCTCTGTTGCTGACCACCGGATAAACCATAGGCACTGGTATGAAGCCTGTCCTTGACCTCATCCCAAAGTGCTGCGTCAATCAAGCTTTTTTCTGCAATTTCCATGAGCTGTTTTTTATTTCTAATACCATGTCTACGAGGACCATAAACAACATTTTCAAATATGGTCTTGGGAAAAGGATTGGGTTTTTGAAAAACCATTCCCACTCGCGTTCTCAGCTCCTCTGCCCTGATTGATCTATCTAGAATATTTTTGCCATGATAGAGCAGCTCACCCTCTGTCTTAACAGAAGGAATCAAAGTCACCATCAGATTCATCAGTTTGAGAAATGTAGATTTCCCACAGCCAGATGGACCAATAATCGACGTGACCTGCTTTTTATCAATCTTAAGATTTATTGATTTGAGTGCCTGATGACTGCCATACCAGAGATCAAGGTTTTTTGCTTCAAAAACTGCTTCTGTATCTGTAATAATCTTAGTATCATTTATCATTTAGATAACCTCTGCATCATATACTTGCCAAAACTTTCTAGAATTTTCGCTGGAACTTGTTTCTTATCAGAACTGCAGTCATATTTAGTGTGAGCAGCATTATCATCAGAACTACAATCGCGGCGGCAGCCAGATTGGCATATTCAGCTGTCAGTACGGTATCAAGTGTCCAATAATAGATCTGTATCGGTAGTGCGGTGAAATCGTCGAATATACTCGTTGGTATTTTCATAATAAGCATTGGTATTCCTAGAACTACCAGCGGAGCTGTCTCCCCGATCGCACGTGAAATCGCTAGAATCGTGCCCGTCAAAATGCCAGGCAAGGCAGCAGGCAGAACGACCCGCCAGATTGTAGTCCACTGCGTAGCTCCCAAGGCATACGAAGCGTCACGCAGGTAGCCTGGTACAGCTCTTACGGCTTCTTGAGAAGCTACAACTACTATTGGCAGAACAAGCAGTGACATCGTCAGACCGCCAGCGAGTATGCTTGAACCAAGTCCTAGAACTCTGCCAAAAAGTGTCAGACCAAGCAATCCGAAAATTACTGAGGGAACACCTGATAAGTTTGAGATATTCGTCTGAATCAGTCTATGGATTCTGCCTTTTTTGGCAAATTCTTCAAGATATACAGCTGTAGCTACACCAATAATTACAGTAATTGGAATTACTACGGTCATCAGCAGTAATGAGCCAATAATCGGACCTTTGATGCCGGCTTTTTCCGGAAAGATAGAGAGATTTCGCTTGATGAAGTCAATATTGAGCCAGCCAATACTGTCCTTGGCAATCCTGTATATAAGAACAGCTAACACTAAGAGAGCAAACAGCGTCGACAATAGGAACAGGCCTCTAGCTGCATGGTTAAGAAATATTCGCCGATTAAGTCTCTTCTCATCAAATTGCATATTAATATTCCTCTTTGAATCTTTTGGATATTTTCTGCGCCGCCACATTTAGGAGCAGTGTAAAAATGAACAAAATCAAACCCACTGCATAGAGACTGTAATAGCCGACCGTACCGCTGCCGGCATCACCGCTGGTAAATTCAACGATATATCCTGTCATTGTCTGCATCGACTGTGTTATATCCAGCGTGAAATTTTTGGAACTGCCACTGGCTATGGCAACAATCATTGTTTCACCAACAGCCCTTGAGACTCCTAAGACCAGCGAAGCGATAATACCTGATAGTGCTGCCGGGAAAACAACGTTAAGTGTGGTCTCAAGTCGTGTTGAACCGAGCGCCAAAGCACCTTCCCTAAGCGCATCCGGTACAGAGCTCATGGCATCTTCCGATAGAGATGTTACCATCGGTATTATCATTATTCCCATTACTATTCCAGGACTTAGAGCATTCTTCGCGCCCAAAGTCGGAATCAGCTTCGTCAGAACTGGCGTGACAAATGAATATGCGAAAAATCCGTAAACGATCGTTGGTATGCCGGCCAGGACCTCGATCACTGGCTTCAGAAGTTTTCTGGTACGGTCTGAGGCGAACTCACTAAGATACATCGCGGCCATTAAGCCGGTCGGTGCCGCCACAAGCATTGCTATAACAGAAGTAATTATTGTACCGCTTATTATCGGCAAGAAGCCAAAAGCAGGACTTGCTCGCAACGGTGCCAGTTCAGTGCTTAGTATTTCCCTAAGCGAGACCTGTCGAAAAAACTGCAGCGCATCCCCGGCAAGTGTCAGAACGATCCCAACAGTTGTGATAACTGAAACGGAAGCAGCCAGCAGAAATATGTATGGTATATATTTTTCATAGCCCTTGCGGCTGAGCCCACTTCTTATAAGCTTGCTGTTAATCGGCAAAGCCCAGACAGGCTTGTTGATTTTCTTCATCTATAAGCATCTCCTCGCATACATAGGCAAAATGAGAGATGTTCTTCTCTCATCCTGCCTTTTGTATTACCTATCATTTCAGTCATAGACCTTATGTCTATTCCTGATCGATCAGCCTCTGACAGAGTTTACGGACTCAGCCGATTTTCTCCAGCTCTGCCAGGTATGCTGCATACTGGTCTGCCGGTAACGGTGCGAAGCCATTAGCACCTGCCAGCTCAGAAGCACCTTTTTCAACTACATATTTAGCGAAATCAAGAACCTGGGCTTTTTCTCTTGCGTACTTGAGATTGACATATGTGAATACTGGTCTGGTGAATCCTGCATAGGGCAGATCCTCGCCAATTGTCTCAAGTGTTGGTTCAACAGGACCACTGCCGAAGTCGACTTTTACCGCTGTAAGTTTATCGGTATTAGAAACATAGTAGCCAAATCCGAAGAAAGCGATTGCATTTTTATCATTTGCGACCAGGTCAACCAGCGTTGAATATTCCTGCTGCAGATTTACTGTTTTAACCATATCCTGTTCGTCAAGAATCTTCTCATAGAAGAATTCGTAGGTACCATGGTTCTCGTTAGGGCCATAGAAGGCGATCTCCTCGGCCGGCCATTCAGAACGAATATCAGACCATTTTACTTTGTCCTCGGCATTGTAGCTGCCAGACAGATACATTTTAACAACTTCATCCTGAGTCATTTCTGCTGCCCAGTCATTATCTTTGTTAATAACCATAGTCAGTCCATCGAGAGCTAGCTTGATCTCCATGACATCTTCACCCATTTTCAGCCCTTGTTCCTCGAGCTGAGCGATCTCTTCATCCTTGATAGCTCTTGAAGCATCTGAGAAGTCTGTTTCACCTGGGATAAATTTCTTGAAACCAGCACTTGAGCCTGCACGTCCTACCTGAACGCTAACATTCGGCTGCACCTCGGTCATGTACTTCTCAGCGATATGTGCCATCAGCGGGTAAACTGTACCCGAACCATCGACGATAACTGCGCCTTCAAGTTCAGCAGCACCAGCGTCGGTTCCTTCATTCTGCGATGACTGTTCAGCGCCCTTGGTTGTTCCGGCAGCATCGGTATTGTCGGTTGCTGCTTCACCTGCACAGGCAGCAGCTGATATGAGTAAGCCTGTGGCCATCAGAATCGCGATAAATTTCTTAACCATTCTATTTTTTCCTCCTAATTTTTTCTTACTTTCTTGTTCACATCTGCATTCTATCTGATTGTTAAGGAGGATGTGTTATTCGCAAATCAAACCTGTGTAAAAAGCATGTTATATCTTATGCCTGTAGTGGATTGTTAATTACAAAAACAATTGGTATGATGAACAAATGAAAAATAACACTATGGGAAAAGCCGGCATAATCCTGTCAATGATGATTTTTGGCAGCATCGGACTTTTTGTCCGCTCTATAGATGCCCAGTCCAGCCAGATAGCGCTAGCCAGGGCGGTCTTCGGCAGTGCTTTTTTGCTTGTCCTGATCTTAATTCGCGGCAGACTAAAAGGACGCAAGCAAGCTGATCGCTTCCGCCTTGCTGACTATGGCCGCAATAAGCTGATTCGCCTGATCATTTCTGGAATTGCGATCGGTTTTAATTGGATTTTCCTTTTCCAGGCTTATAGATATACAAGTATCGCAGTCGCAACAGTAAGTTATTACTTCGCGCCTGTTTTTATCATTCTGTTGTCGCCGCTAGTTCTAAAAGAGAAGCTTGATCGCCATCGTCTCTATGCGGTCTTGATCGCTCTGACCGGCCTGGCTATGACAATAGCCGGCGAGCTAACAACAAGCAGTTCAGTAATTGACAGGGTCACATCGTTTCAGGGGCTTATTGGCATAGGTTATGGCCTTGCTGCCGCCCTGCTCTACGCTTCTGTAATCCTGATCACTAAGAGTGTCGGCAATTTCCCTGGTCTCGAAATGACTCAGATTCAACTTGTATCTGGTATGGTTATCCTACTGCCATATGTTGCGCTCACTGTTGGTTTCGATCAATTAGTTAATTTACAGACCAAGGGCTTCGTCTTGCTTCTTATTCTTGGAGTAATACATACAGGGCTAGCCTATTTCATTTATTTCTCTTCAGCACTGTTGGTAAAAGCTCAGAGCATCGCGATACTCAGCTATATCGATCCTTTGTTCGCTATCCTTTTTGCCGTAATATTCTTAAGCGAGATCCCCGGACCGTTACAAACAGTCGGCGGCCTATTGATACTAGGTGCTGCCTATTTCGGCGAGGCAGCAGCAGATCGCAGCAAGAAACGAGCCCAGACAGCCGATTCTATTGTTGCAAAATGAAAACACCCTGATAAGAATTATATTGAATCTTATCAGGGTGTTTTTTATTCTATGATGGTTATTAAGAACTATTAATGTAATTAGCTCATGAACAGCTCAATATCATCCTCGACAGTTCCGATACCTGCAATACCGAAGTTCTCTACCAGAACCTTGGCTACATTTGCCGACAGGAAAGCAGGCAGTGTCGGTCCTAGATGAATATTCTTGACTCCAAGATAGAGCAGTGCCAGAAGTACAATAACTGCTTTTTGCTCATACCAGGCAATATTATAGGCAATAGGCAGATCATTTACGCTCTCGACGCCAAATACTTCAGCAAGCTTAAGAGCTATCAATGCCAGTGAATAACTGTCATTGCACTGTCCAGCATCTAGTACACGCGGGATGCCGCCTATATCACCGAGATTAAGCTTATTATATCTGTACTTGGCACAACCGGCAGTCAGTATGACTGTATCTTTTGGCAGAGCAGCAGCAAATTCAGTGTAATACTCTCTGGACTTCATTCGGCCATCACAGCCGGCCATAACGAAGAACTTCTTGATCGCACCTGATTTAACAGCATCGACAACCTTGTCAGCCAGAGCAAATACCTGCTCATGTGCAAAACCGCCAATGATAGTGCCATTCTCGATCTCAGTAGGTGCTGGCAAGGTTTTGGCCATTTCGATAATAGCCGAGAAATCCTTCTTGCCGTTCTCGTCTGCTTCAATATGAATACAACCAGGGAATCCGGCAGCACCAGTCGTGAATATCTTATTCTTCAGTGCTTCAGATTTCGGTGGAACAATACAGTTTGTAGTGAAGAGTACAGGCCCGTTGAAGCTGGTAAATTCAGAAGTCTGCTTCCACCAGGCATTACCGTAGTTGCCGACGAAATTGTCATATTTTTTGAAGGCTGGATAATAGTTTGCCGGCAGCATTTCACTATGAGTATAAACATCAACACCTGTTCCCTTAGTCTGTTCAAGCAGCTGTTCCATATCAGTAAGATCATGGCCTGAAATCAGGATAGCAGGATTACCACGCACGCCGATATTAACTTCTGTAATTTCAGGATTGCCGTATTTTGATGTATTAGCTTCATCGAGAAGCGCCATCGCGGCCACACCAAACTGACCGGTTTTTAGAGTAAGAGCCACCAGATCATCTACACTTAAGCCATCATTGAGAGTAGCTGCCAATGCTTCATACAAAAACGCATAGATCTCATTATTTTCTTTGCCGATATTGTAGGCATGCTCTGTATACGCAGCCATGCCTTTTAGACCATAAATGACGAGCTCACGCAGTGAACGGACATCCTCATTTTCAGTCGCAAGCACACCGATTTCGGCGGCTTTTGCCAGCATGGTTTCACGGTCTCCTGCCTCATAGGCAGCAGCTTCATTCAGGCCATCAGTAGATGCTCCCAGAGCATTTCTCAGATCGATCACCCTGCGGATCTGGCGATCGATGGCATCGTCGTCAAAATTCGCATTTGTGATAGTCATGAAGAGGCTGTTGACCAGCTCATAATTAAGCTTGCCTAAACCAGTTACATCCAGACCGCGCCTAATTACAATTTCTGATGCGCCCTTAAGGGTGTAGATCAGAAGATCCTGCATCTTAGCAGTACTCTCACTCTTGCCGCAGACACCGCGGATATCACAGCCGATACCCTTGGCAGCTTCCTGACACTGATAACAAAACATACTCATAATAAGTCCTCCTGCGTCACAATTATTGGTCTTGTGCGATTATGCAGCTCCAGACTGAAATTTCAGTGCGCTGCAAAGTCAAATATATCTATCTCTGATTATAACATGATAGCGGCTGCCTTAAATTCAGGAGAAGTCAATTTATGTTATATTAGTATTCATCATTATAATCAAGAGGTAGTAGATGAAATTTTCACGCATAGCCACCATCACCTTACTAGTAATTTTATTAGCCGTGTCAAACAGCGGTTGTTTTTTTACTGATACAATTTCAGATACAAGCGAATATTATGCTGAACTATCAATAGTCGATTCTAGCACTGAATCATCACATGCTGAACAAGAAGCTGTCGGCAACGATGAATTCGCAGCTGATACGAAAACATCAATGATCGGAGAGAACATGCTCGGGCAATCAGTTAAGATCAGAGGAGTACTATCAGAAATCAAGCGTTTTGACAGTGGTCATGCTTCGGCCATACTGACAGACAACAGCAGCTCGATCACTGTCTATTTCCACCGGGACAGTAATACGGACCTGATTATGCTGATTACAGATCATGAGTACCTTATCAGTGGAATTGTCGACAGCTACAAGGGTGAGCTTCAGGTACTGCCGAAAACAAGCAGTGATGTGCAGCTTGTTTCAAATATCAAATTTGAAGCTGCAGAGGTTGTAAAAGTTGTTGATGGCGATACGATCCATGCCAGAACATCAGACGGTGAAATCGAGACGATCCGTATGATCGGCGTCGATACACCAGAACTGGCAAAAGACGGCAAACAGGCAGAGTTCTACGCAGAGGAGGCTCATGCATTTACTGAGAGTATACTGATGAATCAGACAGTTTATCTTGAACAGGACCATGACGATCATGATCAGTATGGCCGTACGCTCAGATATATATGGCTCAATCAACCTCAGACTATTAACGAGAAAACAATCAGAGCAGACCTCTTCAGCGCTCTTCTTCTGTCAGAAGGCTGTGCAAACTTTGTTCACTACAATGATGATCGCAAATACAAAGAGCTCCTGACTGAAATTGAGTCAGAAGCCCAGAGCAAAGTATTAGGAATGTGGAAATAAAACTTATTCTGATTTATTTGTTTCTCTGTTTTTGCGCCGGCAGATATCATACTGTCTGTGACCACCAGAAAGATTATAAACCTTGGCAAAGCCTTTATTAATAAGCACATTCTGAGCGGCATTTCCAGTCGTCCCTTTGTTACAATATGTAACTACAGGTTTAGAAGGATCGAGGCTATCTATCAATTCGCGGATCTCATCATGAGGCATGCTGATCGCATCATCCACATGAGAATTAGCGTACTGTGCCGCAACACGGGCATCTACGATCTGATATGTACCTTTATCACAGCAGCCGATCTCATCAGCAGTAACCAAATCTCTATCCCTGTTTATCGCATTGTCCAGGATCATCCCTGTATACATAACCGGGTCTTTTGTTGTTGAAAATGGCGGCGCATAGGCCAGATCAAGATGAAACAGGTCTGAAACCAACAGTCCACCTGTGATTGCGGTGACAAATACGTCAATTCTCTTATCGACGCCTTCATACCCAATAATCTGAACACCAAGTAATCTCTCGCTCTTTCTATCGGCAATCGCTTTGATAACCATTTCCCGACCACCAAAATAGCCCGGTTTATCAGGTTTGATATTATGACTGACCACAACATCGAAGCCGCTATCTCTCGCTTCTTTTTCATTTAGACCACAGGCCGCAACAGCCATGTCAAAGACCTTGAAGATACCTGTCCCGACTATACCGCGGAAATTAAGACAGCCGCCGCTGATCATATCGCCTGCGATCCGGCCCATTTTGTTGGCTGTCGATCCAAGCGGTCTATAGAGCGGTCTGCCATCTACAAGTGAAAATGCTTCAGCGCAGTCACCGCAGGCAAAGATTGATTCCACATTTGTACGCATGCAATTATCAACAGCAATAGCTCCAGTCGTACCGAGGTTGACACCGAGAGATTCAGCCAGACTAACATTGGGTTTAACACCGACAGCCATGATTACGAGATCGGACTGAAGACTGTTGCCATCATCCAGTTCAATTTTATCAGGCTTGATACTAACTGCTGCGGTTCCCGCATGTATTTTGACACCCTCTTTTTCCAGGCGTTCAGCCAGATGAGGTGCCATATCCGGATCTACAAATGGACATATATCAGCCAGTTTCTCAACCAAATCGATCTCAAGACCGGCTGCCATCAAATTCTCTACCATTTCCAGGCCAATGAATCCACTACCGATAACTGCTGCTTTTCGCGGTTTGTTATTGTCTATATAGGCTCTGATAGCCCGGGCATCTGAAGGGTTTCTCAGCTTGAAAACGTGAGGCAGCTCCACTCCGGGAATTGGTGGCATTATTGCCCTGGCGCCTGTTGCTATTACCAATACATCATAGTGATCAGAGAATTCTACTCCTGTTTCCAGGTTTTTAACTGTAATAGTTTTTGCGACACTATCACCACTCATAACCTGATGTCCCGTTTTGATATCCACATTATACTTTTTAAGGAAAAATTCAGGATCCCTAGGTGTTAGTGTTTTGATGTCGGGAACACTGCCTCCGATATAATAAGGCAGCCCACAGCCGGAATAGGAAATATCACTGTCCATCTCATAGATGACAATTTCTGCATCCTCATCATTTCTTCTTGCCTTGGCAGCTGCTGATGTTCCAGCAGCTACCGCACCAATAACTAAGATTCTGCGTTTATCTGATGTTTTCATTTAGCACCTCCTGCTTCATTCCCAACTAGACCATATCTCCGGACAATATCCGGCAGTCGCCTTGCGTCCGTTTCTTACTAATGGCATTTTCATCAGATCAGTGTTTTGCATTATAAGCTTTTTCGTCTGTTCAGATGTTACACCATAGTAATCAATATTCAGATTTTTGTAGGCCTTGCTTCCCTGATCTATCAGCTGTTCCATGCCGATTGCTCGCACAACAGAATCAAGTTCACCTTGGCTGAGCGGTCTCTTTTTACTAAGCTCAACCAGTTGGACACTTATCCTTCTCTCCTTGAAATACCTTATAGCTTTCTGTGTCTCAAAACCTTTACCTGCTGTTATGATCTGAATATTCATCTTAATCAACTCCTGAATATTTATATGTTTCGATTTTACCATACACATGTTAAATGCGTGTTAGCTATTTGAAACTCAAAAAAGGACACCGGCGAAAATTGCCGGTGCCCAATTGATAAGGTAAGTTAGTTTTCAAAAATTATCCAAGCTCCTGCCAGGCGGTTTCCATCTCTTCAACAGCCGCTGTTCTATCAACAGTACCTGCCAGATAAGACTGAGCGATCTCACCAAACTTCTGATGGAAGCTGTCTGGTGAATATATGATCGTCATGTCAGCGATGGGCTCTCCTGCAGCCAGGATCTCGTTCATAGCTTTTGGAATCTGAAGATCAGGTATAGGTGCGTCTTTGATCGGAGGAATTACTTTTGCCACTTCCGAAAACCATTGTTTACCGTAATCAGAAGTATATAGCCAGTTATATAGATCAATAACTTCATCGACAACAGGCGAATCCTTGTAAATTCTCAAAGCCTGATCCGCGCCAGTTGCGATTCTGGCATGGTCTGGGTTATCGTCAACTGGATAACCCATAATGCCCATCTGAATTTCTGGATCTATTGCCAGTATTGCTTCTTCAGTCCATGGACCCTGACCAGTCATCATAGCGGCTTCACTCGTACCGAATGCTGCTATTTCAGCATTAAGGTCGGCTTCAAGAGGTTTTGGCATACCATACTCTATAGTTAAATCGAGAAAATCGAAATAGTTTTGGCTCATTATTGGATAATCTGCAAATTTCTCATTTCCGGCAGTAAATCCAGAGACAAGCTCGGCAGCATTGTCGGTAGATGCATCGATGAAATGCATGAATATATGTTTCTGGACCCACCATTCCTTATAGCCATTGGAAAAAGGCGTGTAACCGGCTGCTGCAATCTTCTCGCAGGCTTGTTCTAGCTCGGCTAAGGTCTTAGGCAGATCTGTTATACCAGCTTCTTCAAATATTGCCTTATTATAGACTATGCCGAAGCAGTTGGCTTTTACCGGGAATCCGTAAACACGGCCATCAGATGACATATTGTTGCGCACTGAATCGAGCATGGCTTCGCTCATAGGCTCATCTGTAAGATCTGCAGAATATTCCCTATATAGCTCTATTTCAGCACCAGCAGTTGATACAAACACTTCAGGAACATCACCAGATGAGAGCTTGGCTTTTACCAGTGTGGGGTAATCAGCCTGATTAACTTCCATCTCGATGGTTACATGTGGAGCTACCTTTTTGTACTCTTCAATATAAGCTTCGAAGGCCTGTGAGTATTCGGGCTGGTTAGAGAAAATAAAAATCGTGACAGGCTCTTTTTCATCATCTGCAGGCGGTGCGGTCGTTTCATCTCCGCCAGGTGCTGCGGTAGTGCTCTGTTCCGGGGCTGCGGTTGTCGTAGTATCAGTCGCTCCGGCACATGATGCCAGCATGACCAGTACCAGAACAAGGCTGATGATTGTGATAAATCTCTTCATGTTTTTCCCTCCCTTGAATTATCAGACATAGAATCATATTCATATGCCATAGTACAGTTATAGTCTAGACTCTGGTCTGTTGATTCTACAGGAGTTATTGTAATAATTAGCGGGTAATATCGTCATACCTGGGTCTTTTGCACGCGGCGCCTGTATTCACTAGGTGATTGACCTGTTGCATGGCGGAAGGCTTTGCTAAAATAGTTCTGATCGTTAAAACCAGTCATTTCCGCAATATATTGAATCTTGATTTCAGGATCATTAAGGAGCGTTTTGGCCTTGTCCATACGCAGCTGCTGCAGGTATTCAAAAATACCTGTTCCATATTTCTGCTTAAACAGTTTCATAAGATATCCTCTGCTCATGAAATATCTTCTAGCCAAATCACTTACTGTAATATCTTCATGGTAATGTGACGCCAAATAGTCATGGACATCACTGATTTCGAAACGACCACTCTGACGTCTTATCCTGTTGTAATAGAAGTTTGCCAATCCTAAAATCATTTCGGCATATCCCTGGAAGTTTGAATAATCCTGGTTGATACTCGCCAGTTCAGAAGCAGCAAGCTCATCAGAATTGGGAATCGTTGTATTTGCTCTGTATTTAAGAGCAAAGCTATTAAATAGATAGAGCATTTCCTGGCGAATGCGTTCAGCACTGCCCAGACTGAGATATCCGTGTGTTTTTATCTGTTTTAAGAATTGCTGTAATACCAGCTCTATCTGTACATATCTGCCAGATAAGACAGCCTGTTCAAGAGATTCTTTGTAGTGCATCAGGCTTATACAAGGATCTTCATTGCATAAAATCGATATGTAATCTGTGAGAGGTTTTAGCTCGAGTAGATTCATATTGTCCAGACTGATTTGCAAGTCCTGTCTGATATCAGCTAGATCTAATATGCTTTTGCAGCTCTGACTGCAAGCTGCGATAGCTTTAAGATCAAGGAATTTCTCCAGACTGCCAATGATACTGCCAGCAATTTCTCTGTTTTTGTCATGTGAACAGTCTGGCTTACAGGTCAAAACAACAACTATTTCCTGTTCTGCTGTCGGCAGCTGGAAGCAAAGAGTCTTGTTCTCGCACTTAATTATTTCCTCTACAACATTATTTATAACGAAAAATAGTAAATCACTGTCATTGCCGAATTTATGTTGGCGGATTACTCTGAAGTTCATCATGCGAAGCAGAATAATACTATAGCTGCAATCTTTTTCTGCATTCAGGAAACTGCCATACATATCACGAATTCTAAGGTCATAACTGCTTTCAAACACAGAATTGATCAGCTTCTTTTTATCTGCTGTCGCTGCCGCAAGCTGTGCTGCCTGAGGAGAATCTTCTATAGCTTTACTTATCTGTCCCTGGTGACGCATTTGAAATATCTGAACTGCTTTTTTTATTGCTTGATTTAGAGAGTCGCGATTTACTGGTTTGATCAGATAATCTACAACTCTGGACTTAATCGCCTGCCTTGTAAATTCATAATCGCTATAGCCGCTTATTACTATACTAACAACATCCTCATAGTTGGTTTCCAGCCATTGTAACAATTCCAATCCACTGACAACTGGCATTTTCATATCAACCAGAATCAGATCAGGTTTGTCATTAATAATCATGCGCATTGCAACTTCGCCGTTTTCTGCTTCAGATATATGATCTACCCCAATATTTGACCAATCACCTAATAGACGAATTGCTTCGCGTACTGGTTTCTCATCATCTACAATTAGGACTCTCACAACATCACACTCCCATACTACAGATCGTGCTTGATTTTATAATGGTATAGCTATATGGATCGTAGTGCCTTTTCTGGTTGAATTTGCTTCTAAACTGGCTTTTGATCCGAAAATAAGCCGTAATCTCGTTGCCAGATTTTTGAGTCCTATTTCATACATATCGTCGTTGTCCAATGGCGAGCTTAGAACCTTTTGTAAATGTACAAGAATATCATCTTCTATTCCTGGACCATTGTCACTAACTCTTATATGTAGATAATCGTCTTCTATTTCTGCCTTCAGACTGATTATTATCCGTGTTCCTGTTATTTCAAGGGCATGCTTTATCGAGTTTTCGACCAGAAGTTGAACAGCCAACTTAGGGATTTCTATATGCATCGCTCTTGGATCTATATCAATATCAAGAATCAGCTTGTCCTCACCGAATCTAGCTTTCTGAAGCAGTAAGTATTGCCTGACATGATCAAGTTCTTGTTCAAGTGAAACAATGTCATCTCCACTAATACAATAACGAAATGAAGTTGAGAGAGCGTTGATCATTTCATAAATCCTGATATTGTCAGCCTTGATAGCTTCTGTAGAAATTGCCTGTAGTGAGTTATAAAGAAAATGCGGATTCAACTCAGATACAAGAGATTTCAGAAGTGCTTCTTTATGTGCTAAATCCAGCTGCCATGTTTTTCTGATTAGCTCTTCTGTTCTATTGGCCATCTGATTGAATTGTTGACTTATCTGTGCCAGTTCATCATGTCCTTCAACCTCTACAGATGCAGAAAAATCACCTATGCTGAAGCGGTCCATCTGCTCAGAAAGTCTGTTAAGCGGCCTGGTGATGGCTTTTGCCAGAATGAATACTACAACTAGTGCTGATAACAATGAGATTATACCAGTGAGAATGCTGAAACTGCGATTTGCAGATGCTGCAGCAGCTATCTGATCCTCAGGGATCAGCTTGCTGATCTGCCAAGTTCCCAACGGCGATATAGAGGTTATTTTGTAAAAAGTCTCACCATTGAGCTTAACTAGCTCATATTCAGTATCCTCGATCACCCGTGATTTCGGATCAAGACCGACCGTTGGCAGAGAATCAGTATACCTGTGGTAAATTTCTCCGCGAGAATCTTGAACTATTAGCTGTTGGCCTGGCTCAGCCGACGCATCATCAATAATGCGCCGATTCATCGAATCATCGAGTGCCACTGTCAAAATGAAATTTGGTTTTCTCGTCGGTATTTTGAAAAAAGCTGCGTGAAAAGCCATCGAAAGTGAACTGGTATCAAGTAAATAGACAGTAGAATTCTCCTCTGATAAAGATTCAACTGTCCAGTTATTTGTATCAGCAGAAACCATTTGCAGAAGCTCAGCGCGCATCGCTTCATTACCTTCATCGATTCTGACCATCGTTTCCTTAAGTTGGCGGGAAATATGAAAATATCGATCGGTATCAAGAATATAGAGATATGCTGCTTCGATATCATTTCTGGAATAGAATATGCTTCTTAGATAATCCTCTACAATTACTCTTTCCTGATAATCATTCGCTTCCTCTCGAACAGCTTTCATGATTTGATCATAATTCAGTCGTGATGACAACAGGCGCATTGTCTCATTATTATAGCTGTCCAGCTCTTTACCAACGAACTCCAGCAGCTTGCTGTTGCTGGTGATCTCAGATGTTAGCGACTGCCTATGAAGCATCCGATAGGATACTAATGCCTGGACGCCGATGGAAACAATAATAACACAGGCAAAAAGCAACAGAAACTTGTTAAGCAGTCTGCTGCTGATTTTTCTAAGAAGTACTTTAAGTACGCTTTCTGATTTCACCGCAAACTCCTATGCCTTGACTGCTCCTACCACGACTCCTTTGACGATATCTTTTTGCATTATAACAAAAAAGATAACTGAGGGCATAACGGCCATGACCATTGCTGCCATAGCGTATTGCCAATCAGTATTGTACTGACCGATAAAACCATACGCTGCCAGTGTAAGCGTCTGAGTAGATTTTGAACTGTTGACCATTAGCAGAGGCAGCAGGAAGTCATTCCATATCCACATAACATCAATAACAATAATAGTGGTTGATACGGGCCTTAACAGTGGAAAAATGACCTGGAAATATGTTCTGAGTGTTGTAGCTCCATCAACCATAGCGCTCTCATCTATTTCTCTGGGAATCATTTTAACAAATCCGTGATAAATGAACACAGCCAGAGGTATTCCAAATCCCCAATACTGTATGCCCAGACCCCATGTGCTGCCGGTAAGCTTAATGCTGCTCATCAGTTTAAGCACAGTTATCATGATTGTTTGAAAAGGTATAAGCATTGGCATAACACAGAAAAAATAGAGAAATGTACTGAATTTGCTCTTGTACCTTGATTGCATATAGGCAGCAATCGAAGAAAATATAACTATTCCAACTATTCCAATTACAGTAATTATTACATTATTCAGGAACAAACGAGGGTACCTGACGTATTTCCACACAAAAATGAAATTGGCGAAGCTTGGCGACTTGGGCAGTGCCAGAACATCCCGCAGAACTTCACCCAGTGTTTTGAAAGAATTTATGACCATTAAAAATAATGGGAAAAGAAACATTAATGCTAAAACAACTAAAATTACTTCAAGGATTATCAGACCGGTAGTTCTCTTATTCATCAGATCTCCACCTCCCTGCTCTTGAAGTATTTCAACTGAATAGTTGTAATAGCAAGCACAGCCAGGAAAAGAACAAGTGCCTTGGCCGTTCCATATCCGTAGTTATTGTTCTGGAATGCTTCTACATATATATCGAATGTGATACTGTAGGTCGATCCACCAGGTCCTCCACCTGTCAGCGAGAAGATAATATCAAATATTTTTATTGAATTTACTAGTGCCATAAAGAACGCTGTCGTAAGAGACGGAGCCAACATCGGCAATGTAATATGGAAAAATGTTTGTCTTCTATTAGCTCCATCAACAATCGCTGCTTCAGGCAGCTCTGTTGGAATAGACTGTAGACCAGCGATATAGATAACTATATAGAAGCCAATAGATTGCCAAATCGACACAAGAAGAACTGACCAGAATGAAAGCTTAGGGTCACCAAGCCAGCTTAATTCAAAAATAGCCCAACCGGTTTTATCCAGTAGTTCATTGAATCCTTGCGAGAAAATAAAGCGCCAGATAAATCCAACAATTACCAAACTCATTATATAAGGGACAAAAAAAGCTGCTCTCAGAATATTCGCAGTCTTGAGCTTCTTATCCAGCTGCACTGCCAGCAAGAGCGCTAGAAAATTAATTAGTATAATGAATAGTACACTATAGCGAAATGTAAACCAGGCTGCCTGTACGAAATCTTTGTCCCCTGAAAACAATTTAATAAAATTGTCCAAGCCAACAAATTTAGCTGACTTGCTGATACCATTCCATTCTGTCAGTGAAAAATACATACTCATGACAAAAGGAATATAAATTGACAAGGATACAAAAATTACTGCCGGTAAATTAAATAGCGAAAATTCAAGCTTAAGCCTGCTAGATCTCTTCATCCCATTCATAACTAACACCCCCAGGATCCAACTACCTTCATTTTACTTCCGCAACCTTGGTCAGATAAGAGATATATGATGCATGCCATGGGTAAAATAGTACACTGATTTATTGCTTAAACATATTTGTTACAGTAGCTTATTCGCATGCATCGTCATAAATTAGTGATATAATTAACTCATCTAATCTACCGTTTTACATTTATTAGGAGGAATACAATTATGGACTTCAAGGAAAAGATTGATGCAATCGTTGATAAGGTAAAAAATGATAAGAGCTTTGCAGAAAAGTTTAAAAAGGATCCTGTTAAGGCTATTGAATCAGTTAGTGGAATCGACCTGCCTGACGATATGATTGAAAAAGCTGTAGACGCTGTAAAAGCAAAACTTACTGCAGATAAGGCTGGCGGTCTTCTTGGTGGAGTGAAAAATATCTTCAAAAAATAATGCATCGGGAACAAAATAATGGATACTTCTAATGATAAGAAGATAATAGAGAATAGAAGTCAGGTCAGAACTGTGTATATTGCATATATCTGGCATGGCTTCTTTCTTGCGCTTACAATGTCAATGATAGATTTGAATACGGTCTTTCCCTCACTTATATCATCGTTTACAAGTTCAAAAACACTTTTTGGTACACTATATGCCGTTATGCTTGGCGGTCCGCTTGTTTTCAATCTCATTTTCAGCCATTATCTGGCTAGCACAGTCTATAAGAAGAAATATCTGCTTTTGGGTATTTTCATGAGAGCTTTTGCCTTCCTCGGCATGTCTCTGACAACATTCTTCCTTGGAGTGAGCTATCCAATGCTCGCCATCGCTGTATTCTTTGTCTGGGTGCTTATTTTTTCAGTCAGCGCCGGGTTCGCAGGTATTGCCTATGCAGATCTTATGGGAAAATCACTTGAGAGTAAAAAAAGGACTCAGCTATATGCCGCGAAGCAATTCTTTGCCAGTGCCGCGTCTTTTGCCGGTGGGCTTATCATCACCGGAATACTTAAGCCAGGCGTTTTCTCCTTCCCCAATAATTATGCTTTGACACTTGCCATCGGTTTTTTCGGTTTACTAATTGCTTCGATCGGCTTCTTCTTCATCAAAGAACCGGCTTCACCTCATATGGCAGCGCGAGGCAAGCTGTTGGATTATATTAGAAGCGTCCCTTCCGCTGTCAAAGCTGATCGGGCTTTACTGCGTTTCATCATAGTTGAGAATATGGCAAGCTTCAGCGTCATGGTTTTGCCATTCTATATAATCTATGCTCGTGAATCCTTCGATCTTGATGAGTCATTCGTTGGTAAGTTCCTTTTAGTTCAAGTAACCGGAACTATCCTCTCTAATCTTGTCTGGGGCTACATATCCAGGCGTTCGCAATCCAGAGTGATCATCCAGGTTTGCACATTTACAGGCGCGGTCATTCCTCTTATCGCACTTTTTGCTGCCCGAGTTTCTCCTATGGTTTACGGTGCGGTATTTTTCCTGCTTGGTTTCATCGTAAGCGGCAGACTTATCGGCTTCGAAGCTGCACTTCTTGACATCGCGCCTCCAGACAAGAGAACGCATTATCTGGGCATACGCGGCACACTCAATATTTCTATCATAGTTCTACCGATCCTGGGCAGTATTTTCATCAGGCTCCTCGGTTATGAAATCACCTTCATTCTAGTCAGCCTGATTATGTTCACCGCAAGCTGGCTGTCTCGCAAGTATCCCAACTGTCCGAGAGGTGTTTCTTCAGATATGAATAGCCAGAGTTAGATAAATTAAACTGTACCATATGTCATATTGGCAACTAACTATATATGTTAGTATGAACGACAGTAACTAGTAGGCTGGTCACATGTCTTTCCGGCTTAAGTGTTAAGACAACCATTGGAGGTATTTATCATATGAAAAAACTAGTAAAAAACAACGTAAGCTGGGTCGGCCATATTGACTGGGAGCTCGAATCATTTCATGGAGATGATTATTCGATACATAACGGCTCCAGTCAGAACGCCTATTTAGTGCAAGAAGAAAAAACAGTTCTGATAGATACAGTTTGGAAGCCTCATTCTAATGATTTTGTCGCTAATCTTAAGACAGAAATAGATCTTAAGAGTATCGATTACATTATTGTAAATCACGGCGAGGTCGATCACAGCGGAGCACTCCCTGAGCTGCTACAAGAAATACCTGGCACTCCCATTTATTGCACAGCCAATGCTGTCAAGAGTCTGACTGGTCAGTATCATCAGCCTGATTGGAATTTTCAGGTCGTGAAAACAGGAGATTCTCTCGATATAGGAAATGGCAAGAAGCTTGTATTTGTTGAGATGAGAATGCTTCATTGGCCAGATAGTATGGCAACATATCTGACCGAAGATAATATTCTCTTTTCAAATGATGCTTTTGGCCAGCATTTTGCAGTAAAAGAATTATTTAATGATCGAGCTGATCAGTGCCAGCTAATGGCAGAAGCGATTAAATATTATGCCAACATTCTCACACCATTCTCTCCCCTTGTAAAAAACAAGCTCAAGGAGATAATTGGTTTGAATCTGCCTATCGACATTATTGCCCCAAGTCATGGTGCGATCTGGCGCGATAATCCAATGCAAATTGTTGAGAAATATCAGGAATGGGCTGATAACTATCAGACTGACCAGATAACGATTATCTATGACACGATGTGGAATGGCACGCAGAAGCTCGCTCATCTCATTGCAGAAGCCTTAAGTGAAGCAAGTCCAGATACAAGAGTAAAAGTCTGCAACCTTGCGGTTTCTGACAAGAATGACGTAGTTACAGAAATTTTCCGATCAAAAGCGATCTTAGTCGGCTCGCCTACTGTCAGTAACGACATTTTATCATCTGTCGGCGGCTTCCTGCACTTCGTTCGCGAAATGAAATTCAAAGGCAAAAAAGCTGCTGCTTTTGGTTGTTATGGCTGGAGCGGCGAAGGCAACAAAGTCCTGCGTGAAATACTCACGAACTCAGGCTTTGATGTAATCGAAGATGAAGTCAAATGTAATTGGAACCCGGACGATAGCTTCAAATCAGCCGCAAAAGCATTGGCCGAAGCTATCACAGCTCAATAATGCTGCCGGCAGAGATATAATCTAAATAATCACCCATGATCTTCTTAAGCTGTCTATATGGCCGCTGCCCGGTGCAGTGACCTGTATGACAGCTTATTTTACGTTCAAGCATAAATCTCCCAATCTGTTCGATATACTCATCCGATTCGCAAGTATTATTATGCCGATTGTAAAGGTGGAAGCCACTGATCACATGGTCAGGCATACGTTTATATAACCTTGCAAATTCTTCGACAATATTCAATATGCCCTTATGAGCACAGCCTGCTATCAGTATGAATTTACTACCTTCTTCAACAACCAGATTTATCTCATGAAGAAATTGATCTTTACTGGTTATACCTTCATCATCTGAAATCAGAAGACTGCTGTTACCCTCTGGTTCAGGGAAGCTGCCAGAAACACTGGCAAATAGCGAGAGATTTTGATCGATACGCAGTTGCTTATCAACAAATATGATGCGCCCGCTGGTCTCAAGCGATTTATCTATACCTATGTTTTTTAGGCCCTCAGATCTGTCGGAAAAATGATTACCAAAGGCCAAACGACTTGCATAAATCGACGCAATATCATTTAAACTGGCAAAAGCCTTCAATCCTCCGCCATGATCATAATGACCATGTGATAGTATCGCCAGTTTGACATCATCAAGCTTAAGCCCAAGCTTGACAGCATTTTTCTCAAACAGATCACTAGCACCAGTATCAAAAAGAACGGGCCCAGAACGAGTATCAATCCATATGCTCAAACCATGCTCACTGCCATACTCAGGAGCACTAGAAGTGTTTTCGACCAAAATCTTGATAGTCATGTTAACCCTGCCTTTCTGCTTAAAACAAACATATGACTTCTATATTATACGCTGATTTTTAGTGTTGACATCTTGGTTGGTTGGATTTATACTTAGTTACACAAGTAATTAACCAAGGAACGAGGTGAACATAATGCAGCTGGATTTCCAGAGTGACAAACCGATATTTCTGCAGATATCCGAGCAGATAGAAGATGCAATATTCACCGGAGCCTTCCCGGAGGACAGTCAGATACCTTCTACCACAGAACTCTCAGCGCGATTTAATATAAATCCTGCAACAGTCTTGAAGGGAATGAATAAGCTGGCCGATGAAGGACTCATTTATAAGAAGAGAGGTTTGGGCATGTTTGTAGGTCGGGGGGCCGCACAAGCGGTAAGAGAGAAACGTCAACAGGACTTTTACCAGCAGTATATTGTTAGTCTATTGACAGAAGCAGGCAAGCTGGGCTTATCCAAACAAGAACTGATTGCTTTGATCGAGAGAAATTACGGGGGTGAAACAAATGGTGATCAGAAGTAATAATGACTATAAGATCAAGGTTCAAGATATAAGCAAAAGCTTCGGCAATGTACAAGCATTAAAAAATATCAGTCTCACCTTCGAGCCAGATCATATTTATGGCTTACTCGGCCGAAACGGAGCCGGTAAAACAACACTACTTAACCTGATATCAAACAGACTATATGCGGACAGCGGCACGATCAGCGTTAATGGTGAATCGGTAATTGATAATGATAAGGCATTAAGTAAGCTTTACTACATGTCAGAAAAAAATTGTTATCCAGAGAGTATGACCGTAGATCAAGCCTTCAAATGGGCCGCGAATTTCTATCCCGGCTTCGATCGATTAAGAGCTAAAGAGCTTTGCGCAAAATTCGAACTAAACGGTAAGAAGAAAATTAAGCAGCTCTCGACTGGCTACAATTCGATTTTCAAAGGAATTATCGCTCTATGCGTTGATGCAGACTTCATATTATTGGATGAACCGGTACTTGGGCTCGATGCCAATCATAGACAGCTCTTCTATAAGTCTCTTATGGAAACTTATTCGGATAATCCACGCACCTTCATCATATCTACTCATTTGATCGAAGAGATCACCAGCATGCTGGAAACAGTTATGATCATCCATCGCGGCGAGATACTGAAAATCGATAGTACAGAAAACCTGCTCAAGGCTGGTTATTCAGTCAGTGGGAAAGCAGATACAGTAGAACGATATATTAGCGGTAAACAGATCATCGGCGTCGATGTGCTTGGCGGGCTCAAATCAGCATATGTACTTGGCGAGCTAGACAGAGCTCAGGTTCCACCAGAGCTTGACATCAACCGTATGGATCTACAGAAGCTCTTCATCCGCATGACGGAAAATAATCAAGGAGGAGAAGCAAAATGACACTAAAACCTGCACTTCGCTACTCATTGAGCGACAGTCTGAAAGCTTTGGCAATATATTATGCTATCATCATCGCGATCAACGGCTTATTGCTTGTTTTTGTTCGGCTCATGTCTACCAGTGCTTCATTCAACGGTCTTAATATGTCGACATATATCTTCAACTTCGTACTTGGTTTGACTACATTCAGACAAACCTTATTAATGTTGCTCCAACATGGCCGCTCCAGACATTCTGTCTATATCTCCACTGCGATTACAGCATTAACTCTAGCAGTTATTATGTCCACAATAGACTTAATTCTAACCAAGCTTCTCAATGTCGCAGATAATATGCTTGAACTTGAAGTAAATGGAACTATAATAACTGGATTATCAACTGGCACTGGAATATATTTGTACATTAATCTGTTTCTTACCTATCTTCTGTTTGGACTTGCCGGTTTCATTATTTCTGCACTCTACTATAGGATGAACACATTCCAGAAGATTCTTGTATCAGCGGGTGTCCCGCTAACTATACTAGTTGCACTTCCGATCATTGACACTACTTTCAAAACAAATCTATTTAGAGGAATAATTAAGGTTGCTGCTTTAGTGTTTTTCAATATTTCAAATTGGTCTATACTGAATTCTGATATGCTAATTACGCTTGTCAGAGTTGGAGTCTTACTTGCAGTATTTGGTATTTACTACCTAAGCATGTATAGAATAAAGGTAAAAGCCT
>JAAYFZ010000187.1 GCA_012727965.1 Clostridiaceae bacterium | reverse complement strand
TTGCCAGCATTTCATGAGGCGGGACCTCATATTCTCTGCCCTTATATTCGAAAACACGGCAGTCAACGTCGGTGCCACTGATGTCACTGCAGCAGCCACAGCTGCTTTCTTTTACAGATAGGCAAATATCCCGTCCATCTACGCGAATCGTGGGTGATGACAAGAATTTATGATCTATAGCGAGTTCTTCAGTCGTCATTTCGATTTTGTTGTAGATTAGATCGAACCCAGCTACCTTGAGTGCCGGTGTTATTATTTCCAATACCTCTTCCAATACCATATCTGTGCTGACACAGCGGTCACAGGTATTCAGATCAAGGTATAGATAATCGATCGAGATTTTCTCGTTGATTGTAATTCCCAGATCTGCTGAATCAAGAGATCTGGTTGTACTGATTTTTCTGTTTCTAAATTTATTTACCACTTATTATGCCTCCGTTAAGCAATGAATGACTGGAAGATATTGAACAGATATCCGACAATAATAATTCCAACAGTGCAGATCGCAACAAAAGTTACCAGCAGCTTAGGTTTGACAGCACGGCGCAGCATAACGATCGATGGAAGTGACAGCGTTGTCACCGACATCATGAAAGCAAGTACAACACCAAGTTGGGCACCCTTTGCAAATAATGCTTCCGCAATAGGGATCGTACCGAAGATATCAGCATACATTGGCAAGCCAATAATCGTAGCGATAAATACGCCAAAAGGATTATTGCTACCGAGCGCTGTTTCGACCCAGGATTCCGGAATCCAGTTATGGATGAGAGCACCGATGCCGACACCGATCAGTACATATGGCATAACCTTCTTAAAAGTTGAGATCATTTGCTCTTTCGCATAATTTAGTCTGTCCTTGATAGTAAGCTCTGGTGAAGAGATATCTACACTGCCGGCTTTCAGTATAAATTCCTCAACATATTTTTCCATTTTCAATTTTTCGATCAAGGTACCGCCGGCAATCGCAATAATCAGACCGACAACAACATATACGATCGCTACCTTAGGGCCGAAAATACTCATCAGCAGGACTAGAGAGCCGAGGTCGACCATGGGTGAAGAAATCAGGAAGGAAAATGTAACGCCCAGAGGTAAACCTGCCGAGGTGAAGCCGATAAATAGAGGGATCGAGGAACAGGAGCAGAAAGGGGTAACTGTTCCGAGCAGAGCAGCCATGGTGTTAGCGCCGATACCCTTGAAGCGTCCAAGTATTTTCTTGCTGCGTTCCGGTGGGAAGAAGCTCTGAACATAACTGATCATGAAAATCAGAGTGCATAGCAGATCAGTTATTTTAATGACATCATAGACGAAGAAATGCAAACTGCCTACCCAGCGATTATCCAGATCCATTCCGAGTGCTGCCAATAGGCTACCAACACCGTCATTAAGCCATTTCATGCCTAATATTTGGCTTTGGAAAAAGTCCCATATATTCTTAATCAGTTCCATATTCCAATAAGACTCCTTGTCTTGTCGCCTTCAGTGGCAACTTCTCTTGATTTGTCAGGCGATATCAGCCGACTTGGCAATTACAGCTTGCTTCGGCGTCATCTTCAGCGTTTGTAATCTCACTTAGCAATTCAACAGCCTGCAAGCTGCCTGCCTGGCTGATCGAGTAATGTGTCCATTTGCCTTCCTGCCTGCTCTGCACGATACCGGATTCTACAAGTATCTTCATATGATAGGATAGGGAAGGTTGACTGATATCAAGATCTTCAAGCAACTGACAAGCACAGCGCTCACCCTGTCTAAGCAGGTCGATTATATATAAACGTTTCTCATCACAGACTGCTTTGAAAACTTTTGCCTGTTCTGCGTAGTTCTTCATAAATGTCACCTCATATAAAATTTATTCTATATGATGATAAGCCTCAAATAGATATTTGTCAATATGACAAAAATCAATTTGGAGAAAGTGATGCTCCAATAAGCTGTTATGAGAAATAAGCAATAAAACGCAAAAAAGTATTTTCCAAAAGTTATATTAAGAGTATAATGATGGCGTAAATATGGATGCTATGATTGTCTGTTCTTATCTGGACGCTTGAACAGACATTAGCTAACAGCGTAACCGGCCTCTGGCCGGTTTTTTTGTTTCTATTGAAGAAGGAGAAAGGAATCTGCATATTCTGATCTCAGGCGGGATGGGTTATTAAGATTTAAGCTCTGTGAAGCTTACAGCAG
>JAAYFZ010000186.1 GCA_012727965.1 Clostridiaceae bacterium | reverse complement strand
GGTTAAGCTGCGATCAAGAAAGATTACAAGGGGATTGGTGTCAGAGAAAATGTCGCGGCCCATCAGAAGTCTGGAATCATATTCTAGTCCAAGCAGATTGGAGATTGTCGGAATAATATCAAGACTCGATACCGGCTCAGTCACTGTCTGCGGCTGCATACCTGCTGCATAGACGATCAGACTGCTGCGATAGAGCTCCAACCCTGTTATCTGCTTGCCAGCGAGACTCTCAATATCTTCATGATTAAGACCGTAGGGATAATGATCAGCGCTCATTACGATCAATGTTCTCTCGGCAGCTCCAACTTCCTCAAGCCTGAGCAGGAGGTACTCCAACGCCCGGTCGAGTTCAATCTGCGTTGCCATATAAGCTTGAGCTGCAGGGGTCAAATCAAGATCTATTACAAGCTCTTGATTTTTTCTGGCAATAAAATTACCGCCATAATTATACTGAAGATGACCGCTTACGGTCATATAATAGGCATGAAATGGTTCACTATAAATATAATCATCGAGACTTAGCTCCATCATTTCAAGATCTGATTCCGGCCAGGTCTCAGCGACTTCAAGGCCATTGCCAAGACCTTTGTATGTATATCCTAGATTTGGATGTGAAATATCTCTGCGATAATAATCATATGTATGATTATGATAAGCAAAGGTCGAATAACCAAGCTTCTTAAGCTGGTTTCCCATGGCAAAAGGCATGCTGTTGCGACCTGATCTGTAGAGACTCCAGATTCCGGCCTTTGGAATTAGTCCAGTTACAGCAACATATTCACCATCTGATGTACTGACTCCCCAGAGAGGGTTGTAAAAATTTGTGAAGTTAATCCCATCATGTTGAAGCTTATAAAGAGTAGGTGTAATCTCAGGATCTACAGCATAGTGCGAGTAACTCTCAGCTGTAATGAAAATTAAATTGTAGCCTTCATAAATACCAGTGTATTCATTGGTTAATGAAGGTTCGCGTTGATCGACCCATTGATCGATTTGTCTAATTTGATCATTAGTCTCGTTCTGCGCGAGTGAAGCGAAATCCAAGTTGAGTATGACTGGTTCTGCTCTAAATAGCGGTTCTGTGATTTCTGATGTTGCACCATCATCAGGGTCTGTCGTCGGAGCAATAGGCTCAGTTTCGTTGCTGGAATCAGCTGAGCCTGATGATTGTTGATCAAGTGAATCAGTTTGGTTGATCAGATTTTGGCTGGCATTTATCAGTGGCGGCCCGTTTTGTCTGATTGTACCAGGAATCATTGACAAAAGAGCATGCTGCAATTCAAGTCTGCTCATTGTAAAAAGCCCCAGGTTGCTGACGGCATAATTGGGCTGAAGATCAATATAGTATGCATGATATGGCGAGCCAGGCAATCGATCGCCAGCATTTATGATGATTACTGCCGAGGTGAATGAGGCAGCCGCAAACCATAATGATATTAGCATTGCCGGCAGTCGTTTGCTGACAGTTTTACTGCCCTTGAAATATGATGCAGCCGGCCAAAATAGAATTACCGGCAATAGAAACAGCAAAATCCAGCCAGCTGCATTTTTGATCTCATTGGCAATAATGCCGCCGAACTCAAAAACCTGACCACCATTAGCAAGCGAATAGAGCGTAAAGAAAGTATGAAATATATTATAGTAAATTTTCTGACCAATAAAAATCACAGCGTCGGCGGCTAATAGTATGAAGATGATCAGCCTTATAATACGTTTTTTCAGAATTAATTCAGCAATAAATAGCAATGTGCAAAATGAAAAAGAAAATAGAAATATTAGAAATATACCGTTGCCTGTAATACCAGTCGTGAAACCGGCAAGTAAAAACTCACTGTATATCAAGACAGCAAACAGATAGGCAGAACTATAAAAAGTCAATTTACTGCTATTAAGTGCAAAAGCTTTTTTCATTAAGATTTCCTTCCGTCTGTAATATTAAAGAGTATACATGCATTTATCTGATATATAAACATTGTCACCGGTGCTACATGAAAAAACCAGCGGGAAGAGTAAAATTATACTAAAGATTTATAAAGGGCTATAATAAAATTAAGAAATAAGGTGTTATCGTGAAAACTGAATCTCTCCGGAGCTTTATGCTCCCGGCAATATTGGTATTATTATTGCTGACAGTTATTATTATTAGTACTTTGGCTGGCGATGACAAAAATGAGAATAAGAATGGAGTGATATCTATGAACAATTCAGGACTACCTGAGAATCCAAACAAAAGCATAGATTACAGTGGCAGTGAGCTAAGAAATATTTGGCTCGCAGGTGGCTGTTTCTGGGGTGTTGAAGCTTATATGGCAAGAGTTCCGGGAGTTGCAGATGTAACATCAGGTTATGCCAATGGCAATACAGAAAACCCTACATATGAAGATGTCTGTTACAACAATACTGGACATGCAGAAGCTGTGCAGGTTAGTTACGATCCGGCTAGAATCGATCTTGCCAGTCTGTTGACGGAGTTTTTTAAAATAATAGACCCATTATCTCTAAACAAACAGGGGAATGATCGTGGCAGCCAATATAGAACTGGAATTTATTATCAGGAAGAACAAGACCTTGATGTGATCAGGCAGGTAGTTGCCATGGAACAGAAGAAGTACAGCCGGGAGATAGTCACTGAGGTTGAGCCGTTGAAGCATTACTATCTGGCCGAGGAGTATCATCAGGACTATCTTGAAAAAAACCCCGGAGGCTATTGTCATGTGTCTTTTGATACACTGCCTACGGATCAGCCAGATGAACTGCCGTCTTTTGAACAGTCACGCTATATCAAGCCTGATCAATCAGTTTTACGCAGCACTTTGACCAAGGAACAATATGATATTACACAAAACAGCGGAACAGAGTATCCTGGCAGCGGAATTTACGATCAGCATTTTGAAAAAGGTATTTATGTTGACATAGTAACAGGAGAACCGTTATTTAGCTCAAATGACAAATTCGATGCCGGCTGTGGCTGGCCTAGCTTCAGCAAACCACTTGCAGACGAAGTCGTAGAGGAAAATGTCGATAAGAAATTCGGCATGGTTAGAACAGAGGTTAGAAGCAGGGCGGGGGACTCACATCTTGGACATGTGTTCACAGATGGACCGACTGAACTAGGCGGGCTAAGATATTGTATCAACAGTGCAGCATTACGCTTTGTACCGATTGAAGAAATGGAATCAGAGGGATACGGAGACCTGATTCATCTGATAAAATGAAATTG
>JAAYFZ010000185.1 GCA_012727965.1 Clostridiaceae bacterium | reverse complement strand
TATTCGACGGGAGTATCTGCGGCGCGTTCACGGCCCTCAGCACTTCTGAGCAGTCTCACCATGCCGGCCAGCTCGAGGATCTCGCCTCCGGGAAGAGCCAGACCGCGGGTTCGGTGCCGGTCGTCTTTTACCATACCTGCAATCGGTATATCAAGTCCTAATTCAGTCATCAGCTGCACAGCCATATTGACATGGCCGATACCGCCATCGACCAGAATCATATCAGGTCTGGCCCCGAATTTCTCATCGCCCAGCCTGGCCAGACGCCTGCTCAAAACCCCGCGCATTGCCTGATAATCATCCTGGAAATCCTGATGCTCGATCTTATACAAGCGATATTGCTGGCGCGCCGGCCTTCCGTCGACGAATACGACCATACTGCCGGCCATGTCATCACGGCCAATATTAGAGATATCGTAAGCCTCGAGACGATGCAGCGATTTACCGCCGGCTGCCCGCTCGGACAACAAACGAATCGATTCCTGAAGTGCAGTCTGACCAGAGCCGCCCATTAGTGTGTGGCGCTGCAGTGCTTCCCTGGCATTGGCAGCGGCCATATCGAGCAGATGCTTCTTGGCACCACGCTGCGGCTGTAAAATCTGGACGCGCCCGCCACGTAGCTCATTTAGATATTCAGTCAGCGCCTGCTCCTCCGAGAGGTCCGCCGGCAAAAGAATACTTCTAGGTATCATAGCCGTATCAGGATAATGCTGGCTCAGGAAGGCTGACAGGAGTTCATCATCTTCATTATTCTCATCAGGCAGGAAAAATGAGGATGTCCCGATAATTCTGCCTTCACGAACTTCCAGCTTCTGCAGACAGACCTCAGTTCCGTTTCTGGCGATACCTATTATGTCGGCATCATCATCGCTGACTGTGACGGCCTTCTGGCGCTCCATCAGTTTTTCAAGAGACTGGATGCGGTCACGGTAGATAGCAGCCTGCTCGAAATCCAGTCGCTCGGAAGCATTATTCATTTTCTGCTTAAGCTCATCCATGATCGCCGAATAGCGACCTTCAAGGAAGCTGCATATATCTTCCATAACTGCGCGATAAGCTTCAACCGGCACATCGCCTTTGCATGGTCCGACACAGCGACCGATATAGTAATTGAGGCAGGGGCGTTCCTTGCCGATATCACGCGGCAGCACCCGCTTGCAGGTTTTTGTCGGGAAGATATGACGCAGAGCATCGAGCGCACGGAAGAGGTCTCCAGCCAGATAGGGTCCGAAATACCGTGCACCCTCCTTGCGGTCGCTGCCGATGCGGAAGGCCTTCAGCAGGCGCGGATAAGGTTCATTCATCGTCACCCTGATATAAGGAAACCCCTTATCATCGCGCAGCAGAATATTATAGTGCGGCTGATGCTGCTTGATCAGATTGGATTCGAGGATTAGAGCTTCTAGCTCATTTTCGCAGACGAGATAGCTAAAATCCGCAATATGGCTGATCATAGCCAGAACCTTGGCATTGCCCTGCGGATTCGGCGAAAAATAACTGCGCAGACGATTCCTCAGCAGCACAGCTTTTCCGACATAAATAATAGAACCCGCTGCATCCTTCATCAGGTATACACCCGGGTCCTGTGGTACTAGATCAAGTCTGGCATCAAATGGATTCTCAGTCAAAGCTCAGGCCTTTCCTCATTAAAAGCACGACCTATTAGATCGACACTATAAATTTCAGTCAGCAGTCATGAAAATCGAATCAAGAGGCGCAGATCAAAATTCCGGCTTCTCGAGATAACTGATGATCGAATCAAGAGCTTCAGTCTCATCATTGCCTTCTGCGGTCACGGTCAGCTCTGTTTGATTCTCGATCCCCAGAGACATGACGCCAAGAAGACTCTTGGCATTTGCGCGGCGCTCGCCCTTGGCCAGCCAGATGCTCGAGCGGAAGGTAGAAGCTTTCTGTATCAGAACGGCAACAGCCTTCATATGCATAGCTTCTTCGCAGTTAAAAGTCACATTTTTTGTAACCATTTTTATCCTCCCAGATTCGCGGAACAAATTGTTTTACAGTCAGGTTTAGTATAGTGTTAACCGTCGCTTTTTGTCAATATGCAGTAAAAGACGACATGTTACATGTCAATATGCACAACATCTGAAAACAATTAATGAATATTTTTTAGCATAATGATAGCGTTCTCATTATTATCAGCATAATAGTTACGTCTCATGCCCGTTTCTACAAAACCAAATCCACTATATAGAGCTCTGGCGGCCAGATTACTCTCCCGGACTTCTAGTGTCAGACAACTCAGCTGCTCCTGCTCGGCCTGCCGAATCAGTTCCGGAAGCAGTCCGGCAGCCAGCCCGCGGCGGCGCCAATTCGGGGCAACTGCGATATTCATAATCTCACCCTCACCCAGCACCCGCCAATATCCGCCATAGCCGACCAGAACGCCCTCATCTTCCCATACCAGATAATAAGCCCGCTCAGGATCAGCCAGATCATTGGCAAAAGACGCCTCCGACCACGGTATGGCGAAGCATTGCTGATCAAGCTCGGCCAGCCGCCTGCTATCAGCCGGCTCAGCTCTGCGCAGAACAGGTTGCGTCTGCTCGCTCATTTACCCTGATCCCGCATACGCTCAGCCTGTGACGGTGAGAGATACTCGGGCATCAGTTCCTGAGGCAGACTCCCGGCTCCATTTTTGTAAGCTTCAAGCCCCAGCTGAGCCGCCGCATAGGCACTGATACAACGACCAGCTCCAGTCGAAGCGACAAGGCTCAAGCCACCGTCAGCTATCGAATTTTCGCACAGCTGTGAAAGCTCCTGCATCACGATATCCTGACCATCGCCGGCAAAATAAATAACAGAGGCGCTCTCTCCGACCATAGCGAAAATCTCAGCCGCCAACTCAGCCGCCAGCCGATTTCCGGCTGCGATCACTGCCTCCGCATGACCGTCTACTATCCGCCAGAGACCTCCGAAGACACGGCCACGTCTGGCATCGACCGCCGGGCAGACAAGTGCGCCCTCAATTCCGCTAAATTCAGAAACCAGCGTCTCCAGCGAACTGACACCAACTGCCGGACGTCCGGTCGCATAGGCCATAGCCTTAACACTGCTGACGCCTATCCTGATACCGGTAAAAGAACCCGGACCGATCGTGCTCACGAACAGGTCGATATCCTTCAGCGTAAGCTCGCAGGCAGCCAGCAGCTGGCTAAGCTCCGGCATCTGCGTAACAGAATGATTATAGCCCTGCTGCAGAGTAAGCTCAGCGATCAGCCTGCTATCCTCGCAAAGCGCGAGGGACAGGCTTTTGCCAGATGTATCAACTGCCAGGATCTTCATAGAAACCTCTCTTTCAGAACCAGCAGCCGCTCAGGACAAGCCGGCCAGCTCAGACAGAATCGGCGCTGCTCCGGCCTGGAAGGATCGGTCTGCAGCAGCCTGATAAAAAGTGTATGCTCAGGCAGCGCCGGCGCGATCAGATCGCCCCATTCGATCACGGTCAAGCCACCCATGCTGAAGTACTCATCGAATCCATTATCGTAGAAGCTGTCGGCATCTTCAAGCCGATAAGCATCAAAATGGTAGAGCGACATGCGCCCGCGGCCGTCATGACCGGCAATATGCTCGATCAAAATGGTAAAAGTCGGCGAGGTCACATATCCCGTAAGACCAAGTCCGGCAGCAATACCGCGTGTCAGAGCAGTCTTGCCGGCACCCAGATCGCCATCAAGGCTGATCACATCATCAGGCAGAGCCAGCTCGCCCAGCAAACGACCGAAGGCCTCGGTCTGCGCTGGATTTTCACTTAGCCATTCCCATTCTGTCATAAGGCTGATTCTCCTTGTAGCCAGACTCGCCGCACATGACTGCGGAAGTCAAAAGGATGACTGTCGAGCAGCACCAGATCAGCAATATAGCCGGGTTGAATCAGTCCTCTGCTGTCGCCTGCATCACATAGTCTGGCCGCGACCGAGGTCACAGCCTGCAGTGCCAGCTCCTCAGACATTCCAGCGCGTACAGCCAGCGCGGCACTGACCGGCAGATACTGGATCGGAATCACCGGATGATCTGTCATGATCGCCACCGGCAGACCGGCCGCCGATAAAACAGCCGGATTATGTAGTTCAGCCCGTTTAAGTTCAGGCTTACTGCGGTCGGTCAGCAGCGGACCGGTAATAATACCCTCGAGTTTGCCTCTGCCCTTGCGCCCGGTGCCGGCCAGAGGATCATTCTGACCTCTGTCATAGGCCTCCTTGAGCAAATCTACGATCAGCCAGCCCTCAGTACAGTGATCGATCGTATAACGCAGACCGAACTCATCGGCCACACGCACCGCAGTCAGAATATCGTCGGATCGATGAGCATGAAACTTCAGGATCATCTCACCGCTTAGTACGGGCAGCAGCGCCTCCCAGCGCGAGTCCGGCTCATGCTCACGCGGCTTGTCGCGGCGGGCAGCAGCATACCAGGCAGCCCGCGCCAGCGCATCTCTGAGCACTGAGGCATTGGCCATTCTGGTCGTCGGCATCCGGTCCTTGCCTTGTCCATGACAGCGCTTGGGATTTTCGCCGAGAGCAGCCTTCATGGCAGAGTGATGACTGATCACCATCTCATCGACGAAACGGCCGCTCGTCCTGATCAGAGAAAAACGTCCGGAGAGTACATTTGCACTGCCGGGACCGGTATTAGCCGACGTTATACCGCCGGCAACAGCCTCACTGAAACAGCGATCCTCATGGAAGATTCCATCGATGGCACGCATCTGCGGCGTCACAGGATCTGTATCCTCATTGCCATCATCGCCCTCCTGTACCAGCCCGTCATCGAATAGACCGATATGACAATGAGCATCGATCATACCAGGCATCAGCCAGCTGTCAGAGCCATCAATGATCTCCCAGCCACTCTCGTCACTCACATCCGAGCTGCCGGCAGGAATCATTTCAGGACGCTTGTCGCCGCAGGAAATGATACCCTCAGGGCCGAAGGCTACGAAACCATTCTCACGAAATTTGCCTGTCGCATCAAGATAGCGAACATTCTCAATTAGTACCGGCATCTGCTGCCACCTCCTCTAGAAAAAAACCGGACCAAGGCAGTCTGCCTTGATCCGGTCCGAAAGATTGATTGCATGAATGCACCAGGCAGATCAACGTTTTGAGAACTGTGATGCTTTTCTGGCCTTCTTGAGACCGTATTTCTTTCTTTCCTTCATTCTGGAATCACGTGTCAGGAATCCAGCCTTCTTGAGAGTAGCCCTATAGGCTTCTGTATCGGCCTGGAGCATAGCGCGTGAAAGACCATGACGGATAGCACCGGCCTGACCAGAAAGTCCGCCGCCGATAACCTTACAGATGATATCAAACTTCTCGAGTGAATCAGTAGCAACCAGAGGTTGTCTAACGATCAGCTTGAGTGTCTCCATACCGAAGTACTCATCCATAGTCTTGCCATTAATTGTGATTTCACCCTTACCAGGATAGATACGTACGGCAGCGACAGCATTTTTGCGGCGACCTGTACCGTAGAAATAAGATTTAGTTGCTTTTTTAGCAGTCATATCAGGTTATATCCTCCCTTCAATCAGAACGTGAGCGTCTCAGGCTTCTGTGCCTCGTGCCCATGCTCAGGACCGGCATAAACCTTCAGCTTCTTGTACATAGCACGGCCTAGTGCGTTCTTCGGCAACATACCCTTGACAGCCAGCTCAACAACCTTCTCAGGATTGCGCTGCATCAAGTTGCGGTAAGTTCTCTCTTTGAGACCGCCTGGATACTGTGTGTGGTAACGATACATCTTCTGATCAAGCTTCTTCCCGGTCAGGACGATCTTTTCAGCGTTGATGACGATAACATTATCGCCTGTATCAACAAAAGGTGTATACTCAGGTTTGTGTTTTCCTCTGAGGACTCTGGCGATTTCAGTAGCCATACGGCCAAGAACCATGCCCTCAGCGTCGACGACGTACCATTTTCTCTGGACCTCAGCAGCTTTTGCTACATAAGTACTCATCTTGCTTCCCTCCATAATAGATCTAACTATAAATTATCGGCAGACCAGATCTCTGCTCCAGGTCATATGATCGAATCGCCGGAACGGACTCTTAAGTCAAACGCTACTTCATTCTAATGACGTTCCCCTGTTATGTCAAGTACAAATTTAGAATAGCAGACTGTTTCTGGCATATTCTCTTATTTTCTCGCTTTTTCTCACTTATTTGTTTATTTAATCACGGTAAAAGTCGAGTTCAAACTGTTTAACCTTTGCCTTCCATGTGGTACAATACCAAGCTGTATATCTTTGCAGAAAACGAGGCAGTCATCATGTTTAATGTCAGATTGGAAACCATACGCGAACGCAGCACAAACGGCCCAACATATATGAAGGGACGCAGCTACTTTAAAAATAACCAGGTTACACATATAGAATTCGACCGTGAACGTCACACTATTCAGGCTCTCGTGGCCGGTACGCAGAACTACCATGTCAGAGTTATACTGACAGCATCAGGCGATGTCCATGACGCGACCTGCACCTGCAGTGCCTTCACTTCCTACTGGGGCTATTGCCGCCATATCGTCGCCGTCCTGCTCTATAGCCATGAGAATTTTGGCACGAGCTCCGGCCGGGCCAAGCGCAATCAACGTAAGCTGACCTCAGCACCGTCAGCCGACGGACTGAAACAAGCTCAGACAGGAGAAAGCGGCAGCAAAAAAAAGGCAGACCGCAAACCTGCGGCTCCAGCCAATAAACAGGAGAGAACGCAGTCAGAATCTGCCAGGCCGGCTGCCAGCAGCCGGAATACTGTTGATGCCAGCTCTGAGAATACTCAGACAGGGAAGATCGACGGCGATAAGCAGATACCGCCAAAAATTGAAAACCAGCGCAAGATCCGGGCGAAATCACGCGAATTTAAACAGCAGCTCGACCGTGTAGTTCATCTGCACGGCAATCAACAGCGCCGCCAGCTGCGTCTGAGAGTGCTGCTGCATGCCGCACCCTCCACCAGTTCACTGCCATGGCTGGCTTTTGCCATCGGCGAGGACAAACTCCTGCCAGTGACAAATGTCGAACAGTTCGCGGAAGCACTTGCCCTCAGATTGCCGCTCGAGATCGACCGCAGCCTGACCTATGATCCTGCGCTGCACAGCTTCTCTTCCAGTGACCAGATGCTTATCGACCTGATCGTCGAGGCCTTCGAAAATGATTATAAGGCCGTATTTGCCACCTCTCATACGGCCGGACGCGATAAATGCCTGATCCTGAACGCCAGCCGCTTCGCTCGCTTCCTAAGGCTGGCACCGCGCTT
>JAAYFZ010000184.1 GCA_012727965.1 Clostridiaceae bacterium | reverse complement strand
GGACAGGGCACACCTGAAGACAGAGCAGAAAAATTCGAACAGGCCGTGCGCCAGGTTTATGCAAGCATGTTCGACGAGAGCGCTCTCATGTACCGTTTCCAGCGTGGCCTCGACACAAGAGATGAGCAAATGGCGCTTTTGGTCCAGCGCGTATCGGGAAGTTATCACGGCAATAAGTTTTTCCCGCTCGCTGCCGGCGTCGCGCATTCCCGCAATCTCTATGTCTGGGACAGCCGGCTTGACCCTGCAGCCGGTGCGGCACGGCTCGTCTATGGGCTGGGAACAAGGGCAGTTGATCGCGTCGAAGGTGACTATCCCAGGCTGGTCGCGCTTGATCAGCCGAAGTTAAGCGTCCACAGCAGCAGAGACGACGAACGCATCTATTCACAACATCAGGTCGACCTGCTTGATTTAGACGACAATACGCTGAGAACAGTACATTTGAGTGATCTACTACAAACCGGCTGTGCCGATGATCTATCTGAGGTAGCCGACATAGACTGGGAACAGACCAGACAGCTAAAAGAGCTCCGGATCAGTCATAATGATCAGTGGGTCATTAATTTCCGCCGTATTCTCTCCGACGGCAGTCTGGCCGCGGAATTGCATCGGATCATCAGTACACTTGAGGCAGCCTACAAATGGCCAGTCGATATCGAGTTTACGATCAATCGCAGCTTCGAGGGCAAGCTTATGCTAAGCCTGCTGCAGTGTCGTCCGCTTCAGACCAGGCAGCTCGGCGCGGCGGTGTCTTTTCCCGATATATATGAACCCGGGCAGATCCTCCTACAGAGCCGTGGCGGTTTCATGGGAGGCAATATCAGCATGAGCACGGATTATATGATTTATATCGACCCGGCCGCCTACAGTCAGCTCAGCGAACAACAGCGGCATCAAACGGCCAGGATCATCGGTATTGCCGCCCGTCGTCTGGCCGATACTGCCGAGACCAAACCAGTCATAATGCTGATCGGCCCCGGCCGCTGGGGCACTTCGACACCTTCGCTGGGCATTCCTGTTAGATTTTCCGAGATCTGTGATATAAGCATATTGGTTGAGGCCGCCTTCGAATCAGCGGGCATGATACCGGAAATATCTTTTGGTAGCCATTTTTTCCTCGACCTTGTCGAGACCGGCATTTTCTACATCGCAGTCATACCGGCAAAAGGCGAGACCATCTACAGACCGGAGCTTATTACATCAAGAGATAACCAACTATGCAAGCTGCTCCCCGAATGGTCCGAATATCAGGACATAATTTATGTTATTGATACTGCTGACCGTCCATTTCGTCTGTTCTCAGATATTTCCAGTCAGAAGCTGTTGATAATAGATTAAACCGTAGTTCAAGTCGATCAATTAGCCTATAGACAGCAAAAGGGCCTCTCGCGCGGGGGTGCGAGAGGCCTGATGCATTATGGCTACAGATTTACTTAATCAGGAAATCTGCATATGCCTGTGTATTATGTTCATGAATATCAAGACCAACTGTTTCTTCCTGCTCACTAACGCGCAGACCAACTGTTTTCTTGAGTATACCGAACAGAATAAATGATGTCGTTACCGTCCAGGCTGCTACGCTCAGAGCGCCAAGAGCCTGTATGCCCAGAAGCGATGCTCCACCGCCATATAACAGGCCTGTAACTGCATCTTCGGTACCAGGCTTATAATTCGCGAACAAACCAACCATCAATGTGCCGAGAACACCGTTCATACAATGGACGCCGATAGCGCCGACCGGGTCATCGACCTTCAGGATCTTGTCGAGGAATTCGATACCAAACACTATCACCAGACCGGCAACTACGCCGATAGCGAGAGCACCCTTAATTGTCACGACCTGACAACCGGCAGTGATAGCGACCAATCCGGCAAGCACACCATTTAGAGTCATGCTGACATCTGGCTTGCCATAACGGACCCAAGTTAAGACCATAGTGGTAAAAGCCGCCGCACAGGCTGCGAGGTTTGTTGTCATGGCAATATGACCAAGCTCGCCATTTGCGCCCAGTGTGGAACCGGCATTGAAACCAAACCAGCACATCCAGAGGATAAACACACCAAGAGCGCCAAGAGTAATATTATGACCTGGCAAGGCGTTGACCTTGCCTTTTACATACTTGCCGATACGAGGTCCGACCATAGCGGCACCGACGAGAGCAGCCCAGCCGCCGACTGAATGAACAACTGTTGAACCGGCGAAATCAATGAAACCCAATTCGCCAAGCCAGCCGCCGCCCCAGATCCAGTGTCCCACTACCGGGTATATAACCATGCTGATAACGGCACTGAAAATCAGATAAGGCAGGAATTTGGTTCTTTCTGCAACAGCACCGGAAACGATCGTGGCTGCTGTGGCACAGAAAACGGTCTG
>JAAYFZ010000183.1 GCA_012727965.1 Clostridiaceae bacterium | reverse complement strand
TGAATCAAATAATCGTTTAGCCCCTTCGTGCAAAACTCATTGTCCATCCTGGAACCGCTCTCACGCAGCATAGCAGCAACTTCATGACGATCTGGTATATTCTCAGGACCAATAAAGGGGAAAGAATACTCATAGCTCTGGCTTAGCATCTCGAGAAACTCACCGTCACTAAACAGCTCTGTGGCTGCCGGAAACAGGATCATCTCCTCTTTTTGAACCAGTCCATGCATCGCGAAGAACAGTTTTCCGATCAAGACACTAAGTTCTGTTTCATCTCTTACCGCTGTCTGCCCATCAGCGAGCGCAGCAATCGCTTCCTTGAGACAACTACGTGCCTCATCATGCAGAGACCACATGATTGCCACACCCTCATATCGATCCTGCTTCTTCTCCATATAGGGGAAGAGGATATTCTCTTTCTTCAGATAGTGAGCCTCAAATTCCAGCAGCTCGCTTACATCTGCCAACAAGCTAAGCCTCTGACAATCTATACTATCCGCCTGCAGCTTCTCGCTGATCTCATCCAGCCTTTTGACGAGCTGTTCATTTTCCAGTCTAAGCAAGCCCAGGAAGCTGCCAGCCGCAGGCTTCTGCCAGTTATAGGCTGTAAGACCAAGATGAAATACATTGATTACCTTGTCGAGGTATTCAAGAATAACACCAGCGCTGTCACCTTGCTTAAACCTGCTGGTAAAAATTTGAAAAGCCTCTTGAGGTGTTACGGCAAGCAAGTCCTGCCGGTTCGCCATATAGAGATCGCGTGCGGCTGTGCCTGTATGTCGGCCGCTCTGAAGTTCCCTGATATATTTATCGAGTCTATCTACTCGCT
Source organism: Clostridiaceae bacterium (assembly GCA_012727965.1). Lineage (GTDB taxonomy): Bacteria > Bacillota > Clostridia > Saccharofermentanales > UBA5734 > JAAYFZ01. The sequence goes on along the minus strand of JAAYFZ010000183.1, from coordinate 6,152 downwards.
GCATATTTACAGACATGGTCTGATCCTCACTTTCGCTCATAACTTAATGATCAGCTTATGATACTCCTGAAGAGATCTTGGTTCGGTTATTTTGTCTCTGCCCTCAAGATAATCAGCGATACCACGAGCACTAGCCAGCGCTGCGGTCATAGTTGTGATATAGGGAATGTGCGATTTGATGGCAGACTTGCGAATATAAGAATCATCGAACTTACTGCGCTTGCCGACCGCAGTATTAATAACCAGGCAGATTTCGCCATTTGTGATGGCATCGGCCAGATTCGGTCTGCCTTCATGCAGCTTCAAAGCCAGATCAGCCTCTACACCATTTTCCTGTAAATACTTCAGTGTTCCAGATGTAGCTTTGATCTTAAATCCTACACCGGCAAAAGCCTTGGCCACCATAAGCGCTTCTGGTTTATCGGCATCATTTACACTGATCAGTACAGTGCCTTCTGAAGGAAGTATAGCCTGCGCACCTTCCTGTGCTTTGAAAAATGCCAGACCGAAGGTATCAGCCAGTCCTAAAACCTCGCCAGTAGAGCGCATCTCAGGACCGAGGATCGGATCAACTTCCGGGAACATATTGAAGGGGAATACGGCTTCTTTTACACCAAAATATGGTATTGATCTATCACTGATATGACTTATGTCTGGCTCATTGCCCTCATAAGCGTCCATGATCAGTTTTGTTGCAATTCGCGCCATCGAAACATCACAAATTTTAGAAACGAGCGGAACTGTTCGTGATGCTCTGGGATTTGCTTCAAGCACATAAACTTTATCATCTGCGATTGCATACTGCATATTCATCAGACCTATAACATGCATTTCCTGCGCGATTCGCTTCGTATAGTCTTTTATCGTTTGTACATGTCTGGCTTCAATACTTACAGGTGGTATAACGCAGGCGGAATCACCCGAATGGATGCCGGCAAGCTCAATATGTTCCATAACTGCAGGCACAAAAGCATTTGTACCATCTGCTACGGCGTCTGCCTCAGCCTCGATCGCATGACTTAGGAAACGGTCGATCAGAATCGGGCGGTCAGGTGTTACACCAACTGCTGCCGTCATATACTGAATGAGCATTGACTCGTCATGGACGACCTCCATGCCACGTCCGCCCAAAACATAAGATGGACGAACCATCAGAGGATAGCCGATCTCTTCGGCGATCTTCAGGGCCTGATCAACATTAACAGCCATGCCTGATTCCGGCATCGGAATCTCAAGCTTGTCCATCATTTTGCGGAAGAGATCACGATCCTCGGCCAGATCGATCGTTGCCGGTGTCGTTCCCAGAATTTTGACGCCCGCTTGTTCAAGTTCGCCAGCTATATTGAGAGGTGTCTGCCCGCCAAACTGTACAATTACGCCCAGCGGTTGTTCCTTCTCATAAATACTAAGTACATCCTCCACTGTAAGAGGCTCAAAATAGAGACGATCCGAGGTGTCATAGTCTGTTGAAACAGTCTCCGGATTACAGTTGACCATAACGGTACTATAGCCAAGCTCACGCAACGACAAAGCTGTATGAACGCAGCAATAATCAAATTCTATGCCCTGGCCTATTCTGTTAGGACCACCGCCAAGAATCATGACCTTGCGATCATCCTTATCGGCCTTGTCTGTTACTTCTGGCAAGACCGAAGGAGCGGCTCCATTATATGTAGAGAAATAATAGCAGGCGTTTTCAACACCACTTACCGGTACGGCTTCCCATTCTTCGACCAGACCCAATCTGATTCTCTGCTGGCGGATCTGTGCCTCTGGTACATCAATCAGACCAGCCAGATATTTATCCGCGAAGCCGTCTAGTTTAGCTTGCTTTAACAGATCATCTGGAAGATTAGCACCCTTATAGCGCAGAATTCTCTCCTCAAGCTCGACCAGCTCCTGCATCTGACCAAGGAAATACTCTTTTATATAGGTAAGACGAAAGAGCTCCCCGATGTCAGCGCCTTTTCGCAGGGCTTCATACAATATAAACTGTCTCTCGCTGGTAGGTTCTGCAAGCATGGCCATCAGTTCCTCAAGCGGCAGCTGATTGAAGTTTTTTGCGAAACCGAGACCATAACGGCCGATTTCAAGTGAGCGGATTGCTTTTTGCATCGCTTCCTTATAGTTTTTGCCAATGCTCATGACCTCACCGACAGCACGCATCTGAGTGCCGAGTTTGTCAACAACGCCGGGAAATTTTTCGAAGGCCCAGCGGGCAAACTTGATGACAACATAATCACCATACGGTGTATATTTGTCCAGTGTGCCTTCACGCCAATAAGGAATCTCGTCCAGCGTCAGACCAGCTGCCAACATGGCTGAAATCAAAGCTATCGGGAAGCCGGTCGCCTTGGAGGCCAGGGCAGACGATCTCGAGGTACGAGGATTGATCTCGATAATAACAAATCGGTCCTGTACGGGATTATAAGCGAACTGAACATTGGTGCCGCCGATTACTTCGATTGCTTCGACTACCTTATAGGCAGCTTCCTGCAATCTTGTCTGAACATCTTTGCTGATAGTCAGCATCGGAGCAGAGCAGAATGAATCGCCTGTATGGACACCAACCGCGTCAATATTCTCGATGAAGCAGACAGTGATCATTTTGTTATTGCTGTCGCGTACGACCTCCAGCTCAAGCTCTTCCCAGCCAAGCACAGACTCTTCTACCAGAATCTGTCCGACCATACTGGCAGAAATACCGCGCTGAGCGATTATTCTCAGCTCTTCAATATTGTAGACCAGACCGCCACCAGTTCCGCCCATCGTATAAGCTGGACGGATGACCACAGGATATCCAAGCTCCTGAGCTATCATCTCTGCCTCTTCAACACTGTAGGCTGGTTTGCTCTGTGGCATTTCAATGCCGAGACGATTCATTGTATCCTTGAAGGCTATTCTATCTTCACCACGTTCGATCGCATCAATCTGAACACCGATAACTTTGACATTATATTTTTCGAAAACACCTGCTTGATTTAGCTCTGAGCAGAGATTTAACGCTGACTGACCGCCAAGATTCGGCAGAACCGCATCAGGACGTTCCTTGGCAATGATCTCAGTTAGTCTGGTGATGTTTAGGGGCTCTATATAAGTTTGATCTGCAGTTTCCGGATCAGTCATGATCGTTGCCGGATTAGAATTAACCAGTACTATTTCATAACCCAGCTTTCTCAAGGCCTTGCAGGCCTGTGTTCCTGAGTAGTCAAACTCGCAGGCTTGTCCAATGACGATCGGGCCTGAACCGATAATAAGAATTTTGTTGATATCCTGACGTTTAGGCATACTAATATCCTCCATCGCATATTTGCTTCAGCTAATCACTATAGCAGAGCAAGAATAATTATTCTACATAAAACCGAACATTATGAATAATTATACATAAATATTCAGTTTTTGTGACTATTCTCTGTATACACTGCGAAGACTTCTGATTTCATTGGCATAACCGTCAAGCTCGTTTGGGGTTTCGAGATAAAAAGGCAGATCTCTTAGAGCAGGATGATTGATAACTTGTGCTATCGCTTCAAAACCAAGAGTGCCATCTCCCAGCTTCTCATGACGATCCTTATGGCTACCGAATGGATTCTTGCTATCATTAACATGAATGGTCTTAAGTCTGTCCAAACCGACGATGCGATCAAATTCTGCCAAAACACCATCGAGATCGTTGACGATATCATAGCCTGCATCATGTACATGGCATGTATCGAGACAAACTCCAATGCGGTCAGAATGCTCTGCTCTGTCGATGATCGCTTTCAATTCCTCGAAACGACTGCCGACTTCGCTGCCTTTTCCCGACATGGTCTCCAAAAGCACCATTGGTCCGATATTTTCTTTTAGGATCACATCAAGCAGCTCACAGATAAGTTCAATGCCTCTGTCGATCCCCTGACCGACATGACTGCCGGGATGAAAATTATAGTAACTATCTGGTGTATGTGCCAGCCGTCTCATATCGTCAGCCATGACCTCGAAGGCAAAAGCGCGAACGCGATCATCCTTGCCGCAGGGATTAAGTGTATAAGGCGCATGCGCCAGGATCGGCGCGAAGTTGTTTTCCTCTGCCAGCTTGCGAAAAGCAGCTATATCCTCGAAATCAAGATCCTTGGCCTTGCCGCCTCGAGGATTTCTCGTAAAAAACTGAAAGGTATTGGCATCGATAGACAGCGCTTCTTCACCCATATGTAAATAGCCCTTCGATGCGGACAGATGACAGCCAATTTTTAGCATAGATTACCTCCACTAGATTCCTCTCATGATTTTATCACAGTCCGGGCGGCTCGTCTTTTGCCGGTTATATTATCTTTTAAGTCTGGTAGAATGTAGGTAGGTCTTATTCTGCCGGTGCTGCCGGTCAGCCGCCGGTTTCTATGTGAAGAAAGAAGGTATTGATATGGGTAAGATCGTTGGTAGTTTTTTCATGCCTCATCCGCCTGTGCTCCTGCCGGAGATCGGTGGCAAACGCGAGCGGCAGATTGCCGCCACAGCCAAGTCAGCTGACAGAATAGCTGATGAGATCAGCAAACTTGAGCCTGATACGATTATTCTGTCTACGCCTCATGCCCCCTGTTTTCGTGATTTTTTCTATATCACAAGAACCAAAAATCTCAGCGGCAGCTTCGCGGCCTTTGGCAGTCCGCAGCTTGAGTTTTCCTTCGAGAACGATCTGCCGTTGGCTGAAGATATCATTCGTCAGGCTGAACGATCCGGTTTGCCAGCCGGTTTTCTCGATCATAGTACCAGAGAACGTCTAGCCATCAGCGAACAGCTCGATCACGGTGCCATGGTACCACTTTATTTCGTCTGGAAGAAAATGCGCAATTTTAAATTGGTGCTGCTCTCGACACCGATGATGGATTCTCATCAGATTTTCAAATTCGGCCAAAGCATCGCCGATGCGGTTACAGCATCAGATCGAAGGGTTGTATATCTTGCCAGCGGTGATCTATCGCATGGTCTGACCGAGGACGCTCCTGCTGGTCTTCTGGAACAAGGAGCGCAATATGACAGGCGCATCAAACGTATTATCGAGACAAATGATCTGGATGATCTGCTTAAGATATCACAGCTGGAAATGCAGGAAGCAGCTGAATGCGGCACAAGATCGCTAGTAATGATGTATGGCGCTCTAGACGGCTGCGAGCTCGAATCGCGGGTGCTTTCCTATGAAGGGCCTTTTGGCGTAGGTTATCTCTGTGCTTCGTTTCGCAATCTTGGCCGACGTGAAAGTGAATATGTTCAGCTGGCACGTGAGACTATTGAGGTCAAGGTCCGTGAGAATAAGACATTGGTCGTGCCGGCCTGGGTACCTGAGAGCTTCTTCCACCGCCGCGCCGGCACCTTCGTCTCGCTTAAGAAAAAAGGCCGCTTGCGCGGCTGCATCGGTACGATTGCTGCAACACGCAAAAATATTGCCGAGGAGATCATTCAGAACGCAATAAGCGCTGCAACACAGGACCCGCGTTTCCCTCCTCTTAACGAAATTGAACTTGGTGAACTGGAGATCAGCGTTGATGTTCTTGGTGACGCCGAACCTGTTGCAACTATCAAAGAGCTTGATCCGCAGCGCTATGGCGTTATCGTCAGCAGCGGTTTTCGACGTGGACTGCTGCTACCTGCCCTTGAAGGCGTTGATACAGTCGAGCAGCAATTATTAATTGCACTGGAAAAAGCCGACATCTCGCCTGATGAGATTTATCAGATCGAACGTTTCGAGGTAGTGCGCTATGTATGAGGCCGCCTTTTACCATTGTACGGATGATGGTAGCTCCGGAAGCAATGCAGTTGTCTGTGAGCTCTGTCCGCATAACTGCCATATTGCCTCTGGCAGGAGTGGTATCTGTGGAACACGTGTAAATCATGATGGCCGGCTGATTGCCGAGAATTATGGTATGGTCAGTTCGTTGTCTCTTGACCCAATTGAGAAAAAGCCGCTTAAGCGATTTATGCCGGGGTCGATGGTCCTGTCGGCAGGTAGTTACGGCTGCAATTTCCATTGTCCGTTTTGTCAGAATAATGAGATCGCGCGGCCGATAGATGGACCTGCACTCTGCCGTTATATGGAGCCTGAAGAGTTGGCGGAGATGGCGGCAGGACTTGTATCAAGAGGAAATATTGGTTTGGCCTATACTTATAATGAGCCT
>JAAYFZ010000182.1 GCA_012727965.1 Clostridiaceae bacterium | reverse complement strand
TTATTGTTTTCATGCTCTCAGCCATAATGACATGTCAAATTGAAACAGCGGTTGGAAATGCACTTGATAATACTGCTGCGGAGATAAGCCTGATCATTCCTTTTGCAGATATGGCTATTGATTCCAGTGAGCCACTTCAGTCGGTGATAGCTGATCTGGAAAATTTTGATCAGCAGCTCAGCGGCAATCCCTTTTTCAGTCTGCTGTATGACGGACAGATTACGGATCTTCTCTCGTCAGTTCTTTTTGGTAAACTCATTAGCCAGCGTTGTGACTATTGGCTACAGGACGCTGCCAGCGGACAAAAACTTAATCTGAATTTGTTAAACGAAAATACATATATTGAAATGATCTGGCATGAAGAAAACAATTTTCTTATGTTGCAGGCAAAATTTGAAATAAGAACTATATTTGGAACTATGGATAGAGAGGTGAGATCTGTTGTACCACTTTGGACCGGCAGGAGCAGAGACGTTGCAGATGAAGAGACTTCAGGGCCTAATGTATGGCAACTTGACAATTTCAGCCGCGGTATAGCTTTGCGCGATCATTTTGGTGCGGATCTGCCACTGGGATTTCCAGTAATTGCATTGTTTGACAATGGTATTGCTACTGCGATCAGAAGTATGGATCTGACTGCGCCTACGTATCAGGATGATAATAGAGTTATCAAGTCAGTTGCATCAGAAATTGATAGACTTGCTGATTTTGATGGGTTTAAAGGTTCAGCCAAAATGCCGGAAATTAACAATGACATGATTACTCAGCGCAAGCTTATGCTTATAATTCCAAACAATAGTCCTGAAAGCTTCGAAAGAGAGTTGCTGCCTGAGCTTAGAATATTGGCGGATTCTCGTCTAATAAGGCTTGAAGTTATACGATATTTAGACAGCTGCCGCAACGAAGCATAACTTGTATCTTGAGTCCTAATGAGTTATCATTTTAGGGTGTTTGACAGGTCGTCAGCGGATGGCCTGTTTTCGTTGCATTCTGCCAGCTTCGAGGTGATAATTGGAATGAATGGGAAGCTTAGAGATGATAGTACTGATATGCTGTTTCAAGGCATACTCAGTTTGAAAAACCTAGATGAATGTTATGCGTTATTTGAAGATATTTGTACGATTGCCGAGATTAAATCTCTGGCGCAGCGTCTGCAGGTAGCTGCTATGTTGCGTGGCGGCAAAACCTATACAGAGATCTGTGATCTTACAGGTGTCAGTACTGCCACTATCAGCAGAGTTAACAGAAGTCTCGAATATGGTGCCGATGGCTACAAAATCGTACTTGACAACCTTGGCATTGAAGAGATTCATCCTGACAAACATAATCATGATAAGACCGGAAAGGAATCTGATAAATGAGCATAATTAACAAATTATTCGGCACACATTCAGAAAGAGAAATCAAGAAATTAATGCCTTTGGTTCAACAGGTCGAGGATCTTGCTCCTAAGTTTAAGGAGATGGATGAAACAGAGCTCAAGGCCTGTACAGAAAATTTCAGAAAACGTCTAAATGAAGGTGAAACACTTGATCAGTTGTTGCCGGAGGCTTTTGCCGCTGTGCGTGAGGCAGCTGGCAGGGTATTGGGTATGTACCATTATCCGGTGCAGCTGCTAGGTGGTATTGTGCTTCATCAGGGCCGTATTGCTGAGATGAAAACTGGTGAAGGAAAAACTCTCGTTGCAACACTGCCTGTTTATTTAAATGCGCTTAGCGGCGAGGGAGTCCATGTTGTAACCGTTAACGATTATCTAGCGACTAGAGATAGTGAGTGGATGGGCAAGGTATATAAATATCTTGGGTTATCAGTTGGCTTGATTGTCCATGGTTTGAACAATGAGCAGCGCCGTAAATCTTATGCAGCTGATATAACATACGGTACAAATAATGAATTTGGATTCGATTACTTAAGAGACAACATGGTGACATATAAGCAAAACAGAGTCCAACGTGAACTTAATTTTGCGATCGTTGATGAGGTCGACAGTATCTTGATCGATGAAGCCAGAACACCACTTATCATTTCCGGTATGGGTGATGAGTCATCAGATCTCTATGAACGCGCTGACCGTCTTGTCAGGCGTTTTAAACCTTTTGTCATGACAGAAACAGACGACAAGGTTGATCAGGATGAACTGACAGAGGATGCCGACTATATTGTTGACGAGAAGGCTAAGACAGCTGTTTTGACAAAAAGAGGAGTCAGAAAGGCTGAGGAGTTTTTCTCGATTGAGAATCTATCAGACCAGGAGAATTATCAAATCAATCATCATGTAAATAATGCATTAAAAGCCTATGGCATAATGCATCTTGATTCAGATTATGTTGTCAAAGATGGTGAAGTCATCATTGTTGATGATTTCACAGGCAGATTAATGCTTGGGCGCAGATATAGCAACGGTCTGCATCAAGCAATCGAGGCCAAGGAAAATGTAAAGGTAGAAAGAGAAAATAAAACACTGGCTACAATTACATTCCAGAATTATTTCCGCATGTATGGCAAATTATCCGGTATGACAGGTACAGCTCTGACTGAGGAAAACGAATTCAGAGCGATTTATTCGCTGGATGTTATTTGCATACCGACAAATCAGCCGATGATTCGTGAAGACATGGCTGATGCTGTTTTTAAAACTCAAAACGGAAAATATACTGCTTTGCTGCGTGAGGTTTCAGAGGCTCATAAGCACGGCCAACCATTGCTGATCGGTACAGTTTCCGTTGAGAGGTCAGAGTACATTTCAGCTCTCTTTAAGAGAAATGGTATTACGCATAATGTTCTAAATGCCAAGCAGCATGACAGAGAGGCTGAGATCGTTGCGCAGGCTGGTCGATTTGGCGCCGTAACTATAGCAACTAATATGGCAGGTCGAGGCACTGATATTCTGCTAGGCGGCAATCCTGAATTCTTAAGCAAGCAGGAAATGCGTAAGCGTGGCATACATGATGAACTGATTGAAGCATCGACTACATTAAATGAAACCGATGATAATCTGATACTTGATGCCCGCAAGCTCTATCGTGAGCTCTTTGACGAGTATAAACAGAAGACACAGCAAGAACGTGACAGAGTTGTTGAGGCCGGCGGTCTTTATATTATTGGTACAGAACGACATGAATCCAGGCGAATTGATAATCAGCTGCGTGGACGTGCCGGTAGACAGGGAGATCCGGGTCGCAGCCGTTTCTATCTTTCATTGGAAGATGATCTGATGAGATTGTTCGGCGGAGAACGCATGACAAGAGTTTTTGCAGCACTTGGTGTTGATGAGGATATTGAAATTCAGCACAAAATGCTTTCAAATGCTATTGAATCGGCACAAAAACGCGTTGAGGGCAGAAACTTCAGTATTCGTAAACATGTTCTTGAATATGATGATGTTATGAACAAACAGCGTGAGATAATTTATGGTCAAAGGAAAAAAGTTCTTGAAGGTGATGACCTGCATGCCAATTTCCGTAAGATGATTGAGGATGTCATGCGAGAGACCTTGCTTGATTTCTGTGCTGGACAGGCCAATTCTGCTGAATGGGATACTGTGGCAATCGATGCCAAGGTCAGAGACATTTTCGGAGATATTGAAGGTCTGGATAAACTTCAAAAAGCTAGACAGGGAATCGATGCAGAAGAATTCAATTCACTGCTTACAGAACAAGCATTGGCCAAGTTTGAGAGCAGAGCCGAGGAACTAGGGTCAGCCGAGTTATTGCGTGAAGCTGAACGTGTAATACTACTGCGAACAGTTGACAGCCATTGGATGGATCATATCGATGCGATGGATGATCTTAGGGACAGCATTGGTATGCGTGGTTATGCTCAGCATGATCCGGTTATCGAATATAAAAAAGAAGGATTCACGATGTTTGAGTCGATGAATCAGGTCATTAGAGAAGATTCAGTCCGTTTGATCATGAGAGCCAGATTTAATACAGAACAGGCCATGCAGCGAAAAGAAGTTGCCAGGAATATGACTGAAGGTCATGGCGGCAGCGGCTATACAGGTCAATCTGATTCGCAATCAAATGCACTGCCTTCAATCAATACAGGCAGACAACAGATCAACAGACCTGCAGGTGCCGGACCACAGAAGCCTCAGCGTAGAGACGAAGAGAAGGTTGGCAGAAATGATCCCTGTCCATGCGGCAGCGGCAAGAAGTATAAGAATTGCCATGGGAAAAACGAGTAGACTCACATATTTTATAATGTGATCAGAGGTGCAAGATATGAATGTTATTCAGTATAGAAATGACATAGATGCAGCAGCAAAAATTATTCGCTCGAAATTTAGCGAGAATATAGAGTGGCTGCTCATTCTAGGTTCTGGACTCGGCCGTCTGGCAGACGGTATTGTGGATCCTGTTATTGTAAGCTATGAGGAGCTGCCCGGTTTTCCTAAATCGACTGTTCCTGGACATGAAGGCAGATTTATACTTGGCAGCTGGTCTGGTAAAACCGTTGCAGTAATGCAGGGGCGCTTTCATTATTATGAAGGCTACGATATATCTGAAACTGTTTTGCCTATTAGGGTAATGCAGGCACTTGGTGTCAAAAATCTACTTCTGACAAATGCTGCTGGTGGTATGGCTGAAGGCATGAAACCAGGAGATCTGATGCTGATCAATGACCATATCAGTCTCTGGGCAGAATCACCGTTACGTGGTGCTAATCTCGATGAGTTTGGCCCCAGGTTTATTGACCAGACTTCTGTATATGATCCGAAATTTGGCAGCATAATCAAAAATCAGGCTGCTGAGCTTGGTATTACAATGCACCAGGGCGTATACGCATGGTGTAGAGGCCCTCAGTTTGAGACACCTGCGGAAATCAGGCTGCTTAAGTTTGTTGGGGCTTCGGCTGCAGGTATGTCAACCGTTCCGGAGGCAATAACCGCAGCCCATGGCGGTATGAAAACTGCTGCGATATCCTGCATTACAAATTTGGCTGCAGGTATCAGTAAACAGAAATTAAGCCACGAAGAGGTTATGGAAACAGGTGCTAAGGCAGCTGATGCCACAATTTCTCTGATAACGGCATTTTTAGAGAATGTTTAGCTAAAATTGCTTTGATTATGGAGGTTTGAAATGGAATACGATGTTAAGGATCTGGCTCTGGCTGAATCAGGTCATAAAAAAATAAAGTGGGCAGCTGCCAATATGCCTGTCCTCAGCAGAATCTCTGATGAATTTGCGATTTCCAAGCCTTTTGCCGGTCTTCGCATAGCTGTTAGTGTTCATGTTGAGGCCAAAACAGCATATCTGGCTCAGGTTCTGCGTACTGGAGGGGCCAGAGTAGCTCTTACAGGCTGCAATCCTCTGTCGACACAAGATGATGTCGCTGCTGCTTTGGCAAGCGAAGGCATGGAGGTTTTCTGCATTCATGGTGCTGATTCAGAGACTTATGTGCGCCATCTTAGGCAGGCATTGGAATTTGATCCGCATATCGTCATTGATGACGGCGGTGATTTCGCTCAGCTGCTGCATACAACTGAGCAGCATAGACTCAAGGATCTTATTGGCGGTTGTGAGGAAACCACTACCGGAGTCAAGCGTCTAAAAATTCTTGAGAAGAAGGGTCAGCTTAAATACCCGGTCATAGCAGTAAATGATGCTCGCTGTAAGCATCTTTTCGATAATCGCTTCGGTACAGGCCAATCAGTCTGGGCTGCTATTATGAGCACTACCAATCTGCTTGTTGCCGGCAAGACAGTAGTTGTTAACGGGTTTGGTATGTGTGGAAAAGGCGTAGCATTAAGAGCTGCAGGACTCGGCGCCAGAGTTATAGTAACTGAGATAGATCCTGTCAAAGCCTGCGAGGCTCTGATGGAAGGCTATGATGTTATGAAAATGGATGATGCCGCATCACTCGGAGATCTATTTGTAACTGTTACCGGCTGCAAGGATGTTATTACTGCCAAACATTTCCGTAAAATGAAACATGGAGTTATTATGTGTAATGCCGGTCATTTTGATGTCGAAATCAATTTGCCCCAGCTTACTGCCATGTCCAAAGAGAAAAAGGAAGTGCGTGCTAATATTGAATCGTATTATCTGGATGATGGACGTGTGCTTAATGTGCTGGCTCAGGGCAGATTGGTCAATTTAGCCGCAGGTGACGGCCACCCGGCAGAAATTATGGATATGAGTTTCGCGCTGCAGGCAAAATCAGCTCAGTATATTGCTCAGTTTGGCAAGGATATGGAAACCGCAGTCTATGATATTCCTGCAGAAATTGATGATTCAGTTGCGATGACTCTTCTGCTTCATAAGAGCAAGGGACTGGATACTTTAACACCTGATCAACAGTATTATATTGATAACTGGGATATGAGTGAAATGGAATAAGCATATCAAGCCGCTTAACTAAACTGAAAAGAGATCATTTAATTAGAAGAGGTATTCTGTGATGACACTAAGTAAGACTAATGTGCTTTTTGACAAAATTTTACTCGTGACTGCAGCGACTGATGAAATCAGAGAAGTACCAGAATATGCTGCTTATTATGATACTGGCAAAAACCTTCTCATCATGAAAGATGCTTATGTTTCAGTTAGAGATGGCTTGATAATCTATATCGGTCTTGATAGAGTTTCTGCGGAAGCGGCTTTTGCCGGCGATAATTTTGAAATATACAACGGCAAAAACAAACTTGTCTGGCCGACGATGGCGAATACACATGGCCATATCCCCATGACTCTTATGAGGAACCAAACAGATGATCATAATCTCCATGACTGGCTGTTCAATGTAATATTTCCAATGGAAGCACATCTGACGCCTGAACATGTTTACCATGGCTCAATGCTTGGAATGGCAGAAATGATCCGTCACGGAACCGGCGCTGCTGCTGATATGTATTATTTCAGTGATTCTGTTGCTCAGGCTGCCAGACAAAGCGGGTTTAGACTCAATGTCTGCTGCGATGGCAAGCTTGAAGGCAGTGACGGCAAATCACATGTTTCCGATAACGAGCTTGCGAGCTTCAAAGAGCGTTGGGAAGGCGGCAGTGAAGGCCTCATCAGAACATCGCTTCTCGTACATTCTATTTACCTTTATGAACCATACCTCTATGAAGAACTGGCGGCAGCCGCTAGAAAACACGATATGTATGTGCAGGTGCATATATCTGAAACCAGTAAGGAAGTTGAAGACTGTCTGGCCAAGTACGGCAAGAGACCGCCGCAGCAGCTGGACAAATTTGGCTTGCTCGATGGTCATGTTATAGCAGCTCATTGTGTACATCTTGATGATGATGACCGTGCCTTGCTGGCAGCCAGAAAAGTTACAGTTGCTCATAACCCGGCCAGTAATTTTAAGCTTGGCAGCGGTTTCGCGGATATTGCAGCTATGGTGCAGGCAGGTATTCATGTCAGTCTCGGCACCGATGGAGCTGCAAGCAACAATAATCTTGATCTGTATCAGGAAATGCGGCTGGCAGGTTATCTGGCAAAAGGATTGACCGGTGACGCCAGTGTTCTGCCGGCAGGTCAGCTTATTCAGATGGCAACATTAAACGGCATGCGCGGATTAGGCTTCGATAGAGTTGGATGCCTGCTCCCCGGCTGGAAGGCTGATCTTCAGATCGTCGATATTGATCATCCGGCTATGCAGCCGCTTGGAGATCCCGAAGCAGCGCTCGTCTATAGCTGCAGCAGCGGCAATGTCGAATCTATGATGGTAGATGGTGTCTGGCTAATGTATAAAAATGATCTCAAGACAATAGATGAGGAGAAGACGATCGCAGAGGCAGTTTCCTATTCCAACAAGCTTAGCTGATACACTGACTAATTGACAACAGGGCGGCCGATTTGATATGATAATCGACGCCTTGATCGATGCCGCTGTGGCTCAGGGGTAGAGCAATTCACTCGTAATGAATAGGTCGTGAGTTCAATTCTCACCAGCGGCTCCAGCAAATTGGCTGTCTCAGATCACTACTGAGACGGCCTTTTTTCGTATCATTGCTGCTTTGCATTATTGTCATAACAGGTTATAATAGCCTTAGTTATTGTGAATATAGCAATAACAGACTCGTGATAAGACAGAAATTCAATTTACAGGAGGCGATTTTTATGAGTATGGCATTTGCAATGAACAATATTGATGTACAGGCTTTTATCAAAGCTCTGGATAAGTGCAAGGGCGGTGTTTACCTCGTAACTGAGGAAAACGATCGATTCAATCTTAAGAGCAAGCTGAGCCAGCTGACAGGTATTATCAGTCTGATTGAGGGCGGCCGTCTGGTCGATGCCAAGATAGTATGTGATGATCCTGAGGACGAATCAATGCTGTTCAGACTAAATTTGTTTGGTGAGCCAACAGAAGCCTGACATCTATAATTATTCATGAACTGATCAGCGCCATCTGCTAATAGCAGAGGCGCTTTTTTTGTTCTATCATTGAGATTGGACCTATCTGATGATATATTTATGAGAGTATTAAGCGACAGGAGACCAATCATGGATTATGCCGTATTGTTATATTTCGAAGAGAAAGCAGACTGCCTGATTGACAAGTGGACACAAGACCTTGTCAAATTGGGATTAAACAGCAGGTTTGCTGAAATTGGTATGAAGCCTCATCTCACTCTGGCCGAATTTGATCTGACTGATCTTGGAGAGGTCGAGAATCTGCTTAAGGATTTCGCATCCTGGCAGCAGCCTGTGGATTTGAAGTTCTCCAGTTTAGGGGTTTTCCCCGGAGAAAACTCGGTACTGTTCCTTAATCCTGTCGTTTCAGAACGATTAGTGAAGCTTCATCAGGATCTGAATAGTCTGCTGGGTAAGTGCTGTAATGACTTTTCACCGCTGTATACAGAGGAACACTGGGTGCCGCATTGCACTTTGGCTCTTGATTATGACAACGACCATTTAAATCAGGCTATGCGCTATTTGGGCAGTCGTTTTCTGCCGATAGATACAAAAGCCGTATCAATTGTTCTCTATGGCTGCTGTCCATACCATGAAATGATGGTTTTACCGCTTAATAATCAAGACTAACAATTCCATGATAGCCTGAAAATCAAGATTGATATATAATGGACATTACTTTGATTGGCAAAATATATTATTAGAATGAAAGAATGCAGGTGTATTTTCGCATGGTTCAAAACAACATAAATTCTGATGAGACAGTAAATAAAATGGCCGTCTCAAGACAGCTAGTTATGGCTGACCATATTGATCTGCCTAAGGATGCCGTTCTTAAGATGGGTCTGGATGTAGGTTCTACTACAGTAAAAATCGTTCTGATCTACGAGGATCAGATTCTATATCAACAGTACAGAAGACATAATGCCGACAGTATCGGTGAATTGCATAAGGCTTTTTCCGAGGTAGCTGCTCTATACCCGCAAGCTAGCGTCAGCATCAGCATAACGGGATCAGGTGGTTTAAGTGTTGCCAAATGGCTTGACCTGGGCTTCGTACAGGAGGTAATTGCTGAGACTGAAGCAATCAGAGTCTATGACCCCGAAGCAGATGTAGTTATTGAGCTTGGCGGTGAAGATGCTAAGATCACTTATATGAAACCTGTACCTGAACAGAGAATGAATGGTACATGTGCAGGCGGAACCGGTGCTTTTATAGATCAGATGGCTTCACTTCTTCAGACCGATGCTGGCGGACTCAATGATTTGGCTGCGAAATATAAGCGGTTGTATCCGATTGCTTCACGCTGCGGGGTTTTCGCCAAGAGCGATCTGCAGCCACTGATAAATGAGGGCGTGGCCAGAGAGGACCTGGCAGCTTCTGTGCTGCAGTCGGTCGTAAATCAGACGATAGCCGGACTGGCCTGCGGCCGTCCGATCAAAGGACATGTCATTTTCCTCGGCGGACCACTTCATTTTCTCTCCGAGCTGCGCAGAGCATATGAGAGAACTCTTACAGAAAATGTTGACAGCTTCAAGACCCCGCCTTTTGCCCAGCTATATGTTGCGGTAGGGGCAGCTCTATTGGCTGATAATGAGCCCTTGCCGCTGCAGGAGCTTCTAGCTAGATTTAGCACCAATCGTAAGCTGGACCACGATATTGGCAGGATCAGAGCGTTATTTGCAGATGAAACTGAAAAGAAAGAATTTTTTGACAGACATGATAGGGCATCAGTTGATCTGATGGATATCAGAACTGCATCCGGAGCCTGCTTCCTGGGTATAGATGCTGGAAGTACAACAACAAAAGCGGTTTTGATAGACAATTCTGGCGAGTTGATTTTTACCTATTATGCAGGCAACAAGGGCAATCCAATTACAAGTGCTGTTAAAATTTTGCGCAAAATATATGAACAGCTTCCGCCCGCTGCTTATATTGCCAGATCATGTGTCACCGGTTATGGTGAGCATCTGATCAAAGCTGCTCTCGGGATCGAAGAAGGTGAGATCGAGACAATGGCTCACTATAAGTCGGCCGAGTTTTTCAGCCCAGGCGTCGATTTCATTATTGATATCGGTGGTCAGGATATGAAGTGCATGCGTGTAAGAGAGGGTGTTATCGACAGCATCATGGTAAATGAGGCCTGCAGTTCAGGTTGTGGATCATTTATTCAGACTTTTGCCGAAACGTTGAATATGGATGCCCATACATTCTCACTTGAGGCTTTGGCATCTGATAATCCTGTAGATCTCGGTACACGCTGTACTGTTTTTATGAATTCACGCGTTAAACAGGCTCAGAAGGAAGGCGCAACTGTCGGCGATATTTCAGCCGGACTGTCTTATTCAGTAGTCAGAAACGCTTTGTACAAGGTTATAAAAATCAAGGATCCTGAGGCGCTGGGCAATAAGGTCGTGGTTCAAGGTGGAACCTTCTTGAATGATGCTATTCTCAGATGTTTCGAACTTGTAGCCGGCCGTGAGGTTATCAGACCGAATATAGCTGGTTTGATGGGGGCTTTTGGTGCAGCTTTGCTCGCCAGAGAGAGATTTGAAGGACAAGCCTCAAGCTTGATTAGCTCTGAAAATCTTCAGGATTTCAGTGTTGATACAGAGCTGACACATTGCAAGCTCTGTACAAACCACTGTCAGCTGACTATCTCAAGCTTCAGCAATGGTGAACGTTTCGTGTCGGGAAATCGTTGTGAGCGTGGTGCAGGCATCAGCAGTCCCACAGCGGGCCTGCCTGATCTTTTCGATTATAAATACAAGAGATTGTTCAGGTATAAACCATTGTCACTTGAGGCTGCACGTCGTGGAACCTTGGGTTTGCCGCGAGCTCTTAATATGTACGAGAATTATCCATTCTGGTTTACACTGTTGACTAGTCTGGGTTTCCGCGTCATTATTTCCGGTCAATCAAATCATAAGTTGTTTGAAAAGGGAATGGACAGCATTCCTTCAGAGAGTGTATGCTACCCGGCTAAACTGGCTCATGGACATATTGCGGATTTAATCAGTAAGGGTATCAAGACGATATTCTACCCGGATCTTCCTTATGAACAAAAAGAAGTAGAGGCAGCCAATAATCATTATAATTGCCCGATTGTCGCCTCTTATCCTGAAGTAATCAAGAATAATGTCGAAGATATCAGAGAGCATTCGATCAAGTTTATGAATCCATTCCTGCCTCTGGAAAACAGAGAAAAACTGGCTTCAAGACTAGTCGAGGTTCTCGCAGATTATGAAGTTACGTCCAAAGAGGTAAAAGCTGCGGTTGCGGCTGCTTTCGCCGAGGATGCAAGGTTTAAGCAGGATATGCGTGACAAGGGTGCGGAGGTGCTAAAATATCTTGAAGAGACTGGCCAAAAGGGTGTTGTGCTGGCGGGAAGACCATACCATGTTGATCCTGAAATCCATCATGGGATACCCAAGATGATCAATAGTCTTGGTCTGGCTGTCTTGACTGAGGATGCAATAATGCAGACCGGTCTGCTTGAACGACCGATTCGTATCGTAGATCAGTGGGCTTATCATTCAAGGCTGTATGAAGCAGCTGCAG
>JAAYFZ010000181.1 GCA_012727965.1 Clostridiaceae bacterium | reverse complement strand
TATTATAGGCTCGTAAGAACAAAAAAACAAAGTCAATCGATCAGAAATTGTACAAACTAGAAGTTAGTTCTGCAGTAAATTGATTTGCTTACCAAACCAGAAGTTAGTTTTGCATTCAACTTCAAATAATGTCTTGCCAGTAAATTCACGCCTTGTCCCCTGGCTGCCTCGATGGCATCAGCAGTAGTCAGAGCACCTGTGATCAAATCTTCAAGCAGACGCTCAGAGCGTGCGGATGCACTGCTCTCCAGCTGATGCTGAAGCTTCTCGAGACTCTGCTTGCGCAGTCTCTCTTCATCTATTTCAGCTGCCACCTCATCTAATGTATTCAACAGTTCGTCTGGGCTGATCGGTTTAAGCAAGTATGCAGAAACACCTAGTGAAATAGCTTTTTTTGCATACTGAAATTCGTCATGACCGCTTAAAATGATGATTCTGACCCAGGGCATGTTTTTCTTAACGATATCGGCGAGAGCAAGTCCATCCATGAAGGGCATTCTAATATCGGTCAGAAGAATATCAGGCTTCAGATCCATCATCATCGACAGCGCCATTTCACCATCAGGAGCTTCGCCGACGAGACTATAATTAGTTTGATCCCAATCAATGGACGATCTGATACTTTCTCTTACAATTATCTCATCGTCTACCAGAAATATTTTATGCATCTGTTATTACCTCAGTATCATTAGTGTCGTTATCATTATTCTGACTCGGCGGACCGCAAGGAACCTTGAACATAACCTGTGTTCCGCTATCTGGACTGCTCTCGATCAGCAGTGTGCTCTCA
Source organism: Clostridiaceae bacterium (assembly GCA_012727965.1). Classification (GTDB taxonomy): domain Bacteria; phylum Bacillota; class Clostridia; order Saccharofermentanales; family UBA5734; genus JAAYFZ01. The sequence continues at coordinate 1,363 of JAAYFZ010000181.1, read as the reverse complement.
CGACCATAATAGAGCTGCAATCGCTTGTTGACATTGTAGATTCCATAACCGCTGCTCTCTGAATCAGGTGTATAGTCAGTTTTAAGCATATCGCGGACACTCTCAAGTCTTGTATCATCCATACCTATTCCATTGTCTTCAACGCAGAAGCACATAAGATCATCTTCAAGCCAGCCGCTTACCATTATACTTCCTTTTGCCCGACGGCCCTTGATTCCATGATATATGGCATTTTCAACCAGAGGCTGAAGTAATAACTTAAGTATGAGATGCTCATTCGCGTTTTTGTCCACATCGATCGAGTATTCCAATATATCTCGATAGCGTATCTGCTGAATGGTCAAATAGCTACGCACATGATCTACCTCATCACAAACACGGATCCAGTCTCTGCCCTTGCTCAGAGTAATCCGGAAGAAGTTTGATAGAGCCTTGGTAATATCGACAACCTCATCCTTGCGTCCGGCAACGGCCATCCAGATAATAGCATCAAGAGTGTTATATAGAAAATGCGGAGTTATCTGTGCCTGCAGAGCTTTCATCTCTGATTTTTGCAGATTCTTCTGTTCCTGAATATTAAGCGCGATCAGAGCTTTTATTTTGCCAGCCATTCGATTCAAGCTCTCAGTAAGACTCTTGATCTCTTCTACATTGCCTATCTCTGCTCTGGCTTCCAGATCACCATCTGCTATTTGTATTGCCAGCAATTGCAGCTTCTCAAGCGGCCTTCTGATATTGCGCGAAACAGAAGCCTGCGCAATCAGGGAAAATAAAAACACAGCCAGAACTATGCCTATTTCTACCAGAACCATCGCTCTTGTTGTAGATTTTATCATTTCATTAGTACTAGCGGCGGCATCGATCTCAATAACAACATACTCCTGCAGAACATCCTGAACCAGAGCGACTACGCCTCTTATTTCTTCGAGTATGATCATATTGTCGCTTACTGGAGCTTTTCTCGAAATCTGATCTCCAAGTATTTCAACATAACTAGTCAGAGTATTAAGTGATCTACTGGCCAGGATCAGCTGATTGCGGCCTTCTGTATCAGGCGCGGTATCCATAAGCCTGTCAAGCCGGTCGTTGACATCGCTAATAATTTCAAACTGGCGGCCAGCGGCAAAAGTCTTGCGGCCAGCAACTACCTCCCAGATCTCATCCGTGATATCACTCTTAACAATACTGTTAAGTTCATTAGCATCGCTGACATTTCTGATCAGCTGATCATAGCGCATAGACTGCATCGACATAAATGTCATACTAACTATGGCAGGTATCAGCATCATAACAATGATAATCATATAAGAAGCAGTGATACGTCTTCGTATACTCTTTTTGATACTAAGACGATCCCGCAATG
>JAAYFZ010000180.1 GCA_012727965.1 Clostridiaceae bacterium | reverse complement strand
CGGTCTGGGTATGCAAGTTATAGCAGAAGGAATAGAAGAGCTCTATCAGCTCCATTTCTTACAGGATATGAATTGCGATATTGGACAAGGCTATTATTTTTCAAGACCAATACCGGCAGAAGATTTGCAATTGCTTCTTAAACGGGGCTATTTTGATTTGTCATAATAATCAATTTCTTCTTTTGTTTTCAATTTCGAAAATCTGACCCTCCCAATTGCGGAAGACTGCTTTGTCCTTGCCGATATATAGCAAATAGTTTGGCAGCAGTGGAGTCTTGCCAAGACCACCAGTTCCATTAACAATATAGGTCGGGATCGCCATTCCTGAAGTATAACCTCTAAGAGACTCCATTATTTCGAGCCCCTCTTCAATGCTGCACCAGAAATGTGATGTGCCTTTTACCGATTTGGGATGGAAGATATAGTAGGGTTTCACTCTGATTCGCAAAAGATTCTGATTTAGTTTTCTAACGACAAAAGGTTTATTATTCACACCATTTAGCAGCACCATTTGATTGCCGAGAGGTATTCCAGCGTCTGCCAGCAATTCACAGGCCTGTTTAGATTCTTCTGATATTTCAGCCGGACTGTTAAAGTGAGTATTTACATAAACAGGATGATGCTTCCTGAGAACAGCGGTTAATTCTGGAGTAATTCTCTGTGGTAATGTAACTGGTGTTCTGGTGCCGATTCTGATGATTTCAACATGTTCAATGGATCTGAGCTTAGTCAACAGATCATCGATAGACTTATCCGAGAGCATAAGTGCATCGCCGCCGGTAAGCAACACATCTCTAATTTCCGGATTATCACGGATATATGCAACTGCATTGTCCAGACGCTGCGAATCAACATGAACATCGTGTTCGCCAATAAGCCTGCGACGCTGGCAGAAGCGGCAATACATGCCGCATTGATTAGTAACCTTAATAATCAGTCTATCCGGATATCTCCTGGTCACTCCAGGAACTGGACTCGAACCTTCTTCATCCATTGGGTCAGTTACCCCGGCTGGATCGAGCTCTTCAATAACAGGTATAGATTGTCTGCGAATCGGACAATCAGGATCATTAATATCAACAAGTGATAAATAGTAGGGTGAAATAGCATATCGATACTTATTTCCAACTTCTATCACAGCCTCTGTTTGAGCCTGTGTCATTGGCAGTAGTTTACTAAGTGTATCTGTATCAGTAATTCTGTTTTTGAGCTGCCATTTATAATCATGCCAATCGGCTTCTGAAGCCTGGAAGAAGCTTAGTATCTCTTGTCTTCTCAAGTCTATTTCTATTTGTCTCTCAAGACCAGTCTTGATTTTACTTTTCTCCTGAAGATAATCCTCGATATCATGATGCAGGCGTGTTGCTTTCTCCTCAGACAACATATTCAAGACCTCCTTAACATATAAATTATCTGTGACAACTTACAAAAATAAGCAGGTTGCCTCTGATATCTTAACACAGAAGCGGCAAATATTAAACAGGGATAATGCTAGTAAAATTTAAGCATGTAACATATAGTTCTGTTTTTAATGATGTCTGTTTCATGACATATTGTACAGACAATTTATATGAGGATATTGTATAATATAGTAAATAAGCTAATCTATGAAGTTAGCAAAATAAAAAAACTATATTTAGCTGGAGGTGATATGATGGCTGATTATATTGTTGATTTGGCCGGAAGGCTTATTGATCTTGAGCCTGATAGTATACCCAGATATAAGATAATGAAACAGCTGCTTGAATATGAAACTGATGACGCTACACTTATGAAAGCCGCAGATGAGGCTATGACATCGGAGCAGGTTCAGGTGCTTGTCAGACAACAGTCGCAGGTTGGTTCCTGGGGCAAGCGATTTTTCACAAGGAACAAAATTGTCAAGAATCCAGCTCATACAACTGAAACTTCTCTAATCAGATTGAACGCTATGGCTGTCGATCCATCTCGTCAAATCATGAAAAACGCGGTTGAATATATGGAGAAGCTCTTAGATGGCAGATTACAATGGCCGGACAAAATCGATTCCGCTCTAGGAAATGATGAGGCAATGCGACTTGTTATTGCCGCACGTTTAAGCGAAGTCGTTCCTGATCATCCATATATTGTTGAATATGCTGATAATATTATGAAGATTCTAACTGCTGCTTTTGATCATGGCTATTTCGATGAAGGTCAGATGAGAGAGGCTAGCGAAGATATATTGGGTCTGAGACTTGATTCAGACTGTCAAATTTGCTTTTCCCTTTATCCTCTTATTCTTTTGCGTGACAAAGTTGATTATGAGCTTGAGCAGAGATGGATGGATCATATATTCAATAAGCGTAGAGGTATCTATCTTGTCAATAACCGATCACTTAATCATCTGCCGTTGAGCTTTCCTTCTGAGGAGAGCATGCGCTATATCAATGCAATGGATCTGCTTTCCTGGTATCCATCTGCCATGTCTCACCTTGATAATGCAAGAGACTGGCTCTGGGATCAATTGACCGGAAATGGTTTTTGGGATTTTGGAACATATGGCAGAGACGGTCTTGAATTGCCGCTCTCCAGGAGTTGGAGAGATAATGTTTCCAGGCAAATTGACAGTACCGTCAGAGCTCTGGTCATTTTGCGTAGAATCCAGAGAACTTGTGGCCTTCGCGATTCTGTCTGCCACTTTCTGTAAATTGCTCGATGGGGTATAATACTTGTTTAGGATACCCTGTAGCAGGAAATAGAATGGACAAGCAGATAAGGAGCCCGCAGTGATTATAATGGGAATAGATCCAGGCTATGCCATCACAGGTTATGGCCTGGTTGAATACAAAAACAACAAATTCAGAGTTATTGACTATGGTGTTGTATCAACGCCGGCCGGCATGAATTTTCCTGAAAGATTATTGAAAATCAGTATTGAGCTTGAGAGACTTCTGGAGTTATATAAACCGGATGTAACAGCTGTTGAAGAGTTATTTTTTAGCAGGAATACAACCACTGCAATTGGAACTGCTCAGGCACGAGGCGTTGCCGTATTAAGTGGAGCCAGAGCAGGTCTTGATGTTTACGAGTATACGCCGATGCAAATCAAGCTTGCTGTAACCGGATATGGCAGGGCTCAGAAGCAACAGGTACAGCAAATGGTAAAAGTCCTGCTCAATCTTGAGAGCATACCAAGACCAGACGATGCTGCTGACGCACTGGCAGTAGCGATATGTCATGCACATTCAGGCAACAGAAGCTCAGCTAGAGCAATCGGAGGATATCAATAAATGTATGCATATATAATCGGTGAGGTTGTTCACAAGGAACCAGAGAAGATGATCATTGAAAACAATGGTATCGGCTACATGATCAATGCTTCCAGCGGTCTAATGGAAAAGTTCTCAGCTATTGGAACTCAGGTAAAAGTTCACACATATTATTATGTCCGTGAAGATCAGATTGCATTGTATGGTTTCCCAACACGCGAAGAACTATCAATGTTTGAGCTTTTGCTAACTGTAAGCGGCATAGGTCCGAAGGTAGCCTGTAATATTACCGGCTCAATGAATCCCGGCCAATTCGCATTGGCTGTTGTTACTGGTGATACCAAGAGCCTGACATCGATAAAAGGCATCGGCAAAAAGGGTGCAGAACGAATGATTCTCGAGCTCAAAGATAAGCTCAAAGGAAGAGATATGCCTTCCATGTCTGAGGCAGCGGCGGACAATATGCCGGTTATCGGCCATCAGTTATCGGAGGCAGTAAGTGCGCTCATGGTGCTTGGTTACAGTGGTCCAGAGGCAGAGCGAGCTGTTAGGGATGTAACGACAGAGGATAACCAATCTGTTGAAAATATTATCAGACTGTCATTGAGACAGCTTGCCAGATAGATGTGATCATTTGATTACAATGCGTGGAGGGAAAAGGCTTGTTTGATTATTTCGATGAGGAACAAAATGAGAGACTTCTTGGCAGAGAACGTCAGGTTGAGGATCGGGAAGAAAATGGTCTGCGACCTACACGCTGGCCCGACTATTTTGGACAGGAAAAAGTAAAAAGCAACCTCAAGGTTTTCATTGAGGCTGCAGGGCAGAGGGGCGAAGCTCTCGATCATGTTCTTCTATACGGTCCGCCAGGCTTAGGCAAAACCACTCTTGCAGGTATCATCGCCAATGAACTAGGGGTGAATTTCAGGATAACAACCGGCCCTGCGATTGAGAAACCTGGTGACCTTGCTGCGATACTGACGAATCTGACTGAAAGAGATGTATTATTCATAGACGAGATCCATCGCCTCAATAGATCTGTTGAGGAGATTTTATATCCGGCTATGGAAGATTATGCACTTGATATTATGATTGGAAAAGGTCCCAGTGCTCGTTCAATCAGGCTAGATCTGCCTCACTTTACCTTGATAGGAGCGACCACAAGGGCCGGCTTACTGACGGCTCCGTTGCGTGATCGCTTCGGTATGATCAACAGACTAGAGTTATATACCCATGAAGAGATTAGTCAGATACTAAGTAGGGATGCGGCAATTCTAAACATAGGAATTGATGCCGGCGGACTAAGTATAATTTCTACCAGATGCCGCGGGACGCCACGTATTGCGATAAGGCTGCTGCGACGCATGAGAGATTTCGCCCAGGTAAGAGGCACGGGTGTTATTGATCAGAAAATTGCTGAACTAGGGTTAGCTGCACTCGACATAGATGAACGTGGTCTTGATGCTACAGATCGAAGATTAATGCAGAATATGATAGAGATGTTTGGCGGTGGACCGGTCGGTCTTGATACACTTGCAGCCTGTACAGGTGAAGACTCGGTAACGATTGAAGATGTATATGAACCTTATCTGATGCAGATCGGTTTCCTGGCTAAAACACCAAGAGGCAGAGTATTGACCAGATTAGGCTGGAATCATCTTGGTATTGATTGTCCTGATCAGTATGAAACCAGACTCAAAGGGATGGGAAGAGCCCTCAGTGAGATGTCACCTGAGCTTGATACTGACAAAGATGAAACCGGAAGCCAACTTGAAATCGAATTTGATTTATAACAGAGGCAAGAGAATTATGAGAAAAAAAATTTTGTTACATGCCTGCTGCGGCCCTTGTGCAGAGTACCCTCTTCAGGAGTTGCTTAAGAGTGATGCTGATATAACAGTTTACTATTTCAATCCTAATATTCATCCGATTGAAGAGTGGAAGAGAAGGCTTGCCCAACTTGAGTATCTTACGGCCAGACTTGGTCTTGAGCTGATTGTCGACGGAACAAGTGAACCTGATATATGGATAGACTGGGAAAAACAGGGTAAAACCAATCGTTGCAGCATGTGCTATGAGAGTAGATTAGGCAAGACAGCGGCAAAAGCTGCCGAGCTTGGTATGGACGCTTTTTTATCGACGCTGCAGGTCAGTCCTTATCAGGATTTTGATCTTATAACCAGTATCGGCAATAATTATGCTGAAAAGTATAGTTTGGAGTATATGGCGTCTGATTTTCGTTCTGGATTCCGTCAGGGGCAGAACATGGCCAGAGAGGATGGACTCTATAGACAGAAATATTGCGGCTGTGCTATATCTCTTGAGAATTCTGATTTTCGCGAGAAGATACTGCGAGATCTTGAGGGTTTAGCGGCTCAACAATAATTGTCTGATAGCGATCGTATATAACCATACCTGG